>NZ_AYOU01000121.1:0-300000 GCF_000500065.1 Borrelia hispanica CRI
GGTTGAAGAGTTAATATCAAATAAATATACTGAACTTGAAGACAAATATAATGAGAAACATTTACTTATAGAGAGAAAGATAGATGATAAGGCTAATGAGGTTGAAGAGTTAATATCAAATAAATATACTGAACTTGAAGACAAATATAATGAGAAACATTTACTTATAGAGAGAAAGATAGATGATAAGGCTAATGAGGTTGAAGAGTTAATATCAAATAAATATACTGAACTTGAAGACAAATATAATGAGAAACATTTATTTATAGAGAGAAAGATAGATGATAAGACTAATGTGGTTGAAGAGTTAATATCAAATAAATATACTGAACTTGAAGGCAAATATAATGAGAAACATTCACTTATAGAGAGAAAGATAGATGATAAGACTAATGTGGTTGAAGAGTTAATATCAAATAAATATACTGAACTTGAAGGCAAATATAGTGAGAAACATTCACTTATAGAGAGGAAGATAGATGATAAGGCTAATGAGGTTGAAGAGTTAATATCAAGTAAATATATTGAACTTGAAGATAAGTATAATGAGAAACATTCACTTATAGAGAGGAAGATAGATGATAAGACTAATGTGGTTGAAGAGTTAATATCAAATAAATATGCTGAACTTGATAGTAAATATTCAAATATGCATTTTGATGTAAAAAATAAATTAAATACGTTTATTTATGAGTTAAATTTGAAACTTGCAAATTCAAGTGAAAAAGTGGATAGAGATATTAAGAAACAGTTAGATAATCTTACTGAACTTAAATTGAGTTTAAGTAATATTGAGGGGGATGTGTTAAAACTTAAAGAAGATTCATATCATAATATTTCATCTCATCTTAAACTTCTGGAGGAAGATTTTTTTAAAGACTTAAAGGAGAGAGGTGATAACTTAAGAAGTTCTTTGGAGAATTTTGTAACATCTTCAGATCAAAGGATTGAAAGTTTAGAAAGAGAAATAATTAAAAACCTGGAAGATAAAGAAAATCTTATAAGGGATTTTAGAATAGAAATTGAACAAGAATTTATTTTGAATAAGGAAAATTTTTATTTAGAATTTAGTAAAGAGTTTGATGTTAAAAAAAGAGATATAGAGAATAAAATAGTTTTGATGGAAACCAATTTTACAAATAGGGTAGATGAATTTATTGGACTTATAGATAATCGTCAAAGTAATGTTGATTCTTGGTTTGTAAAAGTTAAGGATGATATGTTAAATTGGCAAAAGAATACTTATAAAGAATTTGAAGAGAGATCAGGTATTACAGAAGAAAGTTTAAATCAGATTAAAAATGATATTGATATTATTGAGAATGATTTAGCAATTGTTAAAAGTAATGTAACTCAACAAACCAAAGAAACCTTTGAGAATTTGCATACGGATATTAAGGATTTTGAAGATCGAACTTATTTTAATTTAAAAAATATTTCAAATGAGGTTCAAGGTAAAGTTTTAAATATTGAAAATACTATGAATTTTAAGATTAGTTCTATAAATGAAAAGATCAATTTGAGTACTGAAGAACTTGCAACACAAATTGAGATTAAGTTTTTAAGTCAACAAAAAGATCTTGAAGATAAAATTTTTGATATTAATGAAAAATTAAAATATGAATACAATTTAGTGATTTCTAAGATTGAGAGAGAAAAACAAAGTGTTGTGGATAATTTTTTGAATGATAAAGAAAGCTTTGAATCTCAGATTAAATTGATACAGAATGATGTTTCAAAGCTTTCTGAACAAGTGAATACGTATAGATCTGACATTGAGGGTATTATTAGAGAGAGTTATGATTCTTTTTCTAGTACTATGCAAGAAGAGTATAGTGCTTTTGAAAATGAAATTAAGAATAATTTAAATTATTCAGAAGAAGAAATAAGAACTTTGAGAAATAATTTGCAGATTCAAGTTAATAATATAGAAACAGAATTTAAGGATAGATATGATTTGATAAGTAAAGGTGTTGATGAAAATATATCAGAACTTAAACTTAAAGCTTTAAACTATGATAATGAATTTAATAATTTTGTAAGTGAAACCAAGAATAATTTAACTACATATAAAACCAATTTGATGAAAGAACTTGATGGTCGTTACAATGTTATTAATACTAAGATTGAAAATTTTGAGAGACTTGAAGCGGAGCTTGAAAAAAATTATGAGTTAATTAAGGAAGTCTATCATTTTAAAAATAAATTAGAAGAGTTACGAAAAACTTTAATGGATGAAATAGATCTTGTGAAGAAATATAGGGGTGATTTTGAAAGTGTTACTAGAGAAATTGAAGATGTTAAAATTAGAACATCAGATATTATTGAAGTATTCAATGATTTAAAGACGCATCAAATGGATATTAAAGGAATTAAGAAAGATTTTGTTGAATTCCTTGAATTTTATACTTCTTTTAAAGAAAGGTATAAGAAATTTACAGAGTCTTATGATGAGATTCAGATTTATAAAACTAAACTGAAGGAGATTAAGGACGATCAAAATACTATTCTTGATAATTATGATAGGATTGGTAATAAAGATACTATATTGAAGTCTACGCTAGAATCTGTTGATAGAAATTTTGATTTAATAAGTGAAATAGAAACCAAAATGAATGTGTTATTTAAAGAAAGTTCTGGACTTACACATAGTATTGGGGAATTAAAAGACATTGTGTCAGAATTATTAGCTAATAAAGATTTATCACAGGAAGCTTTAAGTAATGTTCAAAATCTTAAAGAGATGTTGTTGGAGATTGAGGATAAGTTAGAATACATTCAAAATGTAAGAGAAAAAGTTGCAAAATCTGAAACTAGATTAGAAAATTTAAATGTTGCTGCTGAGGAGAGAATTAAGACCCTTGGCATTCTTGTTAAAACAGAATCTAAGTATAAAGATAATATTGGTCTTAATAATGCAACAGTTAGGGATTCTGTTATTAAACTTATGCGACAGGGATGGAGTGCTTTGGAAATTTCGAGAGCTACTAAATTATCTGTTGGAGAAGTTGAGCTTATTTTGGAACTTGGGATTGTTAGCAAAAGTGATGATTAAGGAATAGTTTGTGGGGAATATATTTGATATAGCTAAAGCATTGCATCCTCTTGAAGTAAGAGTGATTTTGAATTATAAAGAGGAAGATTCGATTTTTGCATTGAGACTTTCTAAAGACTTAAATTATAATGAAGGGCAGTCAAATAAAGTGGTTGAATGGCTCTTGTCTAAAGGCATACTTAAGGAAACTTTTAGAAAACTTAATGTGTTTTATCGTTTAACTGAGAAAGGTATTGATGCTTTAAATAATGGTTTGATTGAAGAGAGAATAGTTACTCTTATATCTCAAAAAATGGTTTTAGTTGCCAATTTGGCATCAGAGTTACAAATTGATCTTAGAGATGTGGGTAAGGCATTTGGTAATTTATCTAGAGAGGGTGTTTTATCTTTAGGAGCAAATAAAGAAATTATTGTTAAAAATTTAGAGTGTGCTAGTTATAAAATGGTTAGAACATTGCTTGAGAGAGCTAGAGATAAAGATTTATTGGAAGATGCTTTATCACAAGATGAATTATTAATTATTTCCAATTATTCAAAAAAGAAAGGCGCTAGTGATGTGCTCTTTAAAATCATAGAAAAATTGGACTTAAGATTTGAATTTACTAAGTTTGGACTAGAGATAAAATCTTATCTTAAAAAAAATGATTTAACGGGTAATGAAATTGTAAAATTAACACCTGAAATGCTAAAGAATAAGTCTTATGAAAATAAAAATTTTAGGGCTTATAACATTCATGTGTCATCAAATAAAACTTTTATTGGACGTGCAAATCCTTATTCAGAGTATATAGCTAGAGTGAAGGATAAGCTTGTAAGTCTTGGTTTTGAAGAGTTTGATGGTCCTTTGGTTGAGAGTGAATTTTTTAATAATGATGCTCTTTTTATGCCACAATTTCATCCTGCACGTGATATAAGAGATGTTTATTATATTAAGGAACCAAATTCGTTAAAGTCTTTGCCTGAGCCTTATTTTTCTAATGTGAAAGCTGTTCATGAAAATGGGTATATTACAGGGTCAAGAGGTTGGAAATATAATTTTAGTGAGAGTATTTCAAAAAGATTAGTTTTAAGAACACAAGGTACAGTTCTCTCGGCGAAACAATTAATTAATGCAAAAAATCCTGGTAAATATTTTGGAATTGTTAGATGTTTTAGATATGATCAGGTTGATGCTACTCATGGAGCTGATTTTTATCAAACAGAAGGAATTGTTATTGGAGATGTTAATATTAAAACTTTACTAGGTCTTCTTGAAATTTTTGCTAAGGAGTTGGCTGGAGCTACTGATTTTAAATATGTTCCTGCATATTTTCCATTTACAGAACCTTCAATTGAAGTTCATGTTAAGCATCCTATTCTTGGTTGGTTTGAACTGGGTGGAAGTGGTATTTTTAGACCAGAGGTTACAAAACCTTTTGGAATTGATGTTCCTGTTATTGCTTGGGGTATTGGAATTGATAGAATGGCGTTGATGCATTTAGGATTAAGTGATTTAAGGGAACTTTTTACTCATAGTATTGGTGATGTTGCGTTAAGGCGAGGAAAGAGCAATGCCTAAGGTTGAAATTTATAAAAGTATTTTATTAGAAAAAATAGGAAAAGATTTGACGAATTATGAGCTTGAATCTATTATTGAGACGGCTAAAGCTGAGATTTGTGAAATTGATATGGTTAAAGATAAGATAAAAATTGAATTTAATGATACAAATAGACCTGATTTGTGGTCTTCTGCAGGACTTGCACGTCATATTAAGACATATCTTTCTGGTAATGTGCCTTCATTTGATTTTTTTTCAATGACAGATAATTTGCAAAAATTTTATGGTGAAATTTTTGTCAGTCCTGAAGTGTTTGGGATTAGGCCTTTTATTTTTGGATTTTTGGCAAAAGGGTTGATTTGTGATGAGCGTATGCTTGAGATTTTAATTCAGTTACAAGAGAAACTTTCTCATAATTATGGGCAAAAACGCAGAAGGGTTGCAATGGGAATGTATTCATCAAATTTGATTCATTTTCCTATAAATTATGTTACATGTAGTTCTGATTATAAATTTGTTCCTTTAGGTATGGATATTGAGATGTCCATTAAAGAAATAAATGAAAGACATCCAAAAGGAATAGAATATTCGTCAATTTTTGCAAATATTGATCAATATTCTTTATTGTTGGATTATAAGAACAATGTACTCTCTTATCCTCCTATAATTAATTCACGTGATATTGGAACTTTAAAAGTAGGTGATACTAATTTATTTATTGAGGTTACAGGAACTGATCTTGAAGCTACTTTGTTGTCTTTATCAATTGTTGCTTGTGATTTGTATGATATGGGGTTTGAAATTTTGCCCGTAAAGACTGTTTTTCCTAAAGAAACTTTATTTGGGAAAGAAATAATTTGTCCTTATTACTTTCAAAATAGTTTAGAGATTAATGTTGATAGTGTTAATAAACTACTTGGAAGTAATTTTACGGCAAATGATATATGCTTTGATTTGAAAAAATTAGGAATTTCAGCTTATTTTGAAGAATCAGATAAATTTTATATTATTCCTCCTGTTTATAGGAATGATTTTCTGCATGAAGTAGATGTTATCGAAGAGGTGATGATAGGAAAGGGACTAGATAATTTTAAGTCAGAGCTTCCCAAAGATTTTACTATAGGAAAATTAAGTCCAATAGAAGAATTTTCAAGAAGTGTTAGAAATTTAATGATAGGAATGGGATTTCAGGAGATGATTTATAATTATCTGGGTTCTAAGGTAGATTTTATTGAAAAGATGAATATTAAAGGTTCTGAACTTTTAAGTGTCTCTAATCCAATGACTGAAAGTTATGAGTATATTAGAGGTTCAATAATACCTGATTTGCTTAAATCTGAGAGCATTAGTTCAAATTTTCCTTATCCCCATAAGATTTTTGAGATTGGTAAGGTAGCTTTAAAAGATTTAGTTAGTGATGAGGGTACTGTTACTTATGATAATTTGGCTTTTTTAATGGCCGATAGGGAATTTTCATTTAATGAAATTAATTCTTTAGTTTCATCTCTTTTTTATTATTTGAATATTGGATTTAAATTAAAAGAATCAAGTAAAAATCTTTATATAGATGGCAGAGGTGCTGATATTTTAATAAAAGACGTTGTTTTAGGCAGTTTTGGAGAAGTGTCACCTTACATATTAAGTAATTTTGGAATTATGGTTCCATGTTGTGTCTTAGAGATTAATATTAATGGTCTTTTGAATTAGTGTCAGTATATCTTGATGTGATTGAATTAGTTAAGATATTTAGGAATTTTTTTTATATCGTTTAAAGTTAAATTGAGTTAAGAGGTTTTATGTTAAATTTTGAAGTATTAGATATAAAGAAATTTAATAAGGAGATTATAAGAACAGAGGTAGATTTTGTTGAAGATGTGATTATTGTTGGATCAGGCCCTGCAGGACTTACTGCTGGAATTTATACTGTTATGAGTGGATATAAGACAAGTATTTTGGAAGGCCCTGAACCTGGAGGACAGCTGACAACAACCACAGAAGTTTATAATTATCCGGGATTTAAAAATGGTATAAATGGAAGAGAGTTGATGTTAAATATGAAGGAGCAAGCGATCAATTTAGGTGCTACTACTTATCTTGAAACTGTAAGATCTATAAATAAAAGAGGTGATATTTTTTGTCTCTATACGGATAATTATATCTATAGGAGCAAATCTATTGTTATTGCAGCAGGCTCTATACCTAAAAAGTTAGATACTCTTAAAAATTTAGATTTATTTTGGAATAGAGGTATTTCTGTTTGTGCAATTTGTGATGGGCACCTATTTAAGGGAAAAACTGTTGCTGTAATTGGTGGAGGTAATACGGCTATTTCAGAAGCTATTTATTTAAGTAAACTAGCAGAAAAGGTGTATGTTATTGTGAGAAAGAATTATATGAAAGCTATTGATATGTTACAAAAAAGTGTTGCAACATTATCTAATGTTAATATTTTATATAATTGTGAGGCTAGAGAGGTTAGTGGGACAAATATTGTCTCTAAAATTCATATTATGGATAATGAGCATAATTCTGCTTTTGAATTAAATGTAGATGGGATATTTATAGCCATTGGTTATAAACCAAATACGGAGTTTGTAAAAGGATTTTTGGAATTAGATGATGATGGATATATTTCTACTCAAGATATTGTGAAAACGAGTGTTAATGGAGTATTCTCATGTGGTGATGTTAGCAATAAGCTTTATGCACAAGCCATTACGGCTGCTGCTGAAGGGTTTTTGGCTTCTGTTGAAGTTAGAAATTTTTTAGGATGAGTGAGTTTATTTGATTGGATAGAATGAACTAAAGCAAGTTGAGTTGTCTTTTTATTTCAAATATTAAAATTCCTGTTGAAACTGATACATTAAGAGAATCTATTTTTCCCTTAGTTGGTATTTTAATTAAAAAATCAGAATTATTTTTTAGTAAGTTGTGTATTCCTTTGCCTTCATTGCCCATAATTAATGCAATTTTGTTGTCAGTTATTTTAGTGTTATTTATTGCTTGTCCTTTTATATCACTGGCATATATCCAAAATCCCTGTTTTTTTAAACATCTAATTACATTGTTTATATTTGGAACTGTTAATTTGTTGACATATTGACTTGCTCCAGAGCTTGTGCGTAAGACAGTTGCATTGTCTTTTACGCTTTTTCTCTGGTTAGTAATTACAAGATCAATATTGAATTGTTCCGCTGTTCTAAGAATTGCTCCAAAATTTTGAGGATCTTCTATACTATCAAGTATTAAAATAAATATGTTATTTTTATGTTGAAATTCTTTTAAGTATTCTTCTAAGTTTTTATTTTTATTTATTGTATTATAATCTTTTAGATTTTGTAATTTTAATGCAAAACCCCTATGATTATTATTGCCAAGTATCTTTGTAAGATCATTTATTTTAATGACCTTAATGTTATATTGTCTTGCTAATTGTTCAATACATATAGATTTTGGACTTGTTTTTGAAATATATAGTTCAAGTCCTTTATTATTTTTGATGCTTTCAATTATTGAATTAGCATGTGTAATATACATATTAAATTTTATTTAAGGTAACCTCATCAATGTCTTTGATTTCCTTGCTTAGAGTTTCTAGTAGTTTAATAGCATTATTATTTAGATTTTTAGGAGTTTTGACCTTAATGATCAAAATGAGATTTCCAAATTTTTCTGTATGTAGTATTGGCATCCCTTCGTTTTTGACAATGATTTGTTCATCATTTTCTGTTCCTTTTGGAATTTTTATTGAAATCTTTTTCTTTGCTATTGTTTGTATTTTAATTTCTTTTCCAAGTGCTGCTTGAGTAAAGCTTAGTGGTAGAGTTGCGTATAGGTCTTTTCCATTTCTTTTAAAAATGTTATGAGGTTTGATTGATACTTTTATATAGAGGTCTCCGTATTGTTGACTATCGGGATTTATGCTTCCTTTTCCTCTCATTTTAATTTGTTGGGAGTCATCAATTCCTGCTGGAATTTTGAGTTCAAGAGTTTCTTTATGTTTAACCCCTCCAGCTCCTTTGCATGATTTGCAAGGATTTGATATTATTTTTCCATTTCCATAACATTTTGGACATGTGGTTGTTACTCTGAAAAACCCCCCTCCTTGCATTACTCGGCCATTACCATTACACATGTTACATATTGAAGGAGATGTTCCTTTTTCAGATTTTTTACCTAAACATGATTCACATAATATGTTTCTTGATATGTTAATGTTATTTTTGTATCCTAAGTAGGCATCTTCAAGAGATATTTCAATTTGATATGTTATGTCTTGACCTCTCTCTTGATATCTGCTTTTGTCTTGCCCACGTTTTCCAGTGAAAAATGAATCAAAAATATCTCCAAAATCTTCAAAAATGTCAGAAAATCCACTAAATCCGCTAGAAAATCCACTAAATCCTGATGCTCCTCCTTCAAATGCTGTGTGTCCAAATCGATCATATTGGGCACGCTTATTGTCATCACTTAAAACCTCATAAGCTTCTGTTGCTTCTTTAAATATGGATTCAGCTTCTTTATTATCTTTATTTTTATCAGGATGATATTTAATTGCTATTTTTCTATATGCTTTTTTTATTTCATCTTTTGAGGCTCCTTTTGAGAGCCCCAAAATTTCATAATAATCTCTTTTCACTATTTTTTGTCCTCATCAACAACTTCGTAATCAGCTTCTTTGCTTTCACTACCTGAATTGTTTTGAGCATTGTTTTGATTTGGTGAACTTGCTTGAGCATCTTTGTACATCATTTCAGCTATTTTATAAGAAGCTTGTTGTAGTTCTTCTGTTTTTGATTTAAGTAAAGATATGTCTGAACCTTCTAATGCATCTTTAAGTTCCTTTATTTTGTTTTCAATAGCTTCTTTATCTTGACTTGTTATTTTTTCTCCATATTCTTTTAAAGATTTTTCTGTTTGGTAGATTAGGGAATTAGCTATGTTTTTTGCTTCTATTCCTTCTTTTAATTTTTTATCTTCCTCAGCATGATTTTCAGCATCTCTGACCATTCTTTCAATTTCTTCTTCAGATAGTCCTGATGATGATTCAATTCTAATTTTTTGTTCTTTACCAGTTCCCATATCTTTAGCAGAAACGTGAACTATTCCATTAGCATCAATGTCGAAGCTAACTTCTATTTGTGGAACACCTCTTGGAGCTGCTGGTATTCCATCAAGAATAAAGTTGCCTAGTACCCTGTTTTGTGATGCCATTTCTCGTTCACCTTGTAAAACTTTAATATCTACAGAAGTTTGATTATCTGCTGCTGTTGAGAATACTTGACTTTTTTTTGTAGGAATTGTGGTGTTTCTTTCGATTAATTTTGTCATAACACCACCAAGTGTTTCAATTCCTAGTGATAGAGGTGTAACATCAAGGAGTACCATATCTTTAGCTTCTCCTGTAAGTATTCCACCTTGAATAGCAGCACCTATTGCCACAGCTTCATCAGGATTTACACCTTTATTTGGTTCTTGTCCAAATATTTCTTTTACGATTTTTTGGATAGCTGGTATTCTTGTAGAACCTCCAACAAGTATTACCTCATTAATATCAGAAGCTTTAAGCCCAGCGTCTTTAATGGCTTTGAGGCATGGTTCTTTTGTTTTTTGAACCAAGTGATCTACCATTTGTTCAAATTTTGCTCTTGTAAGGGTATATTGTAAATGTTTAGGACCATTTGCATCGGCTGTGATAAATGGAAGATTTATTGATGCTTCCTGGGCACCTGAGAGTTCTATTTTTGCTTTTTCTGCTGCTTCTTTAAGTCTTTGAAGTGCCATTTTATCGTTTGATAAATCAATAGCACTATCTTTTTTAAATTCAGTAATTAGATATTTAATGATTTCATCATCGAAGTTATCTCCTCCAAGATGGGTATCTCCGTTTGTTGATTTAACTTCAAAAACGCCATCTCCAAGCTCAAGAATTGAGATATCAAATGTTCCACCACCTAGGTCATAAACAGCAACGATTTCTTCATGTTTTTTTTCAATTCCATAAGCAAGAGCTGCAGCTGTTGGTTCATTAACAATTCTCTTAACATCAAGACCTGCAATTTTTCCAGCGTCTTTTGTTGCTTGTCTTTGTGCATCATTGAAATATGCTGGTACAGTAATTACAGCTTCAGTAACTTTTTCTCCCAAATAGGCCTCGGCTGTTTCTTTCATTTTTGTTAGAGTTGCTGCTGATATTTCTGGTGGGGACATTTGTTTTTTGATATTGGAGATATTTACACGTGCATCACCGTTTTGTCCTTTTTCTACTTTATAAGGAACCATTTTGATTTCGCTTGCAACTTCTTCAAATCTTCTTCCCATAAATCTTTTTATTGAATATATTGTATTTTCAGGATTTGTAACCATTTGGTTTTTTGCTACTTGTCCTACAAGTCGCTCACCTTTGTTTGTATAAGCTACAATTGATGGAGTAGTTCTTCCTCCTTCTGAATTTTGTATAACAACAGGTTTTCCATGTTCCATTATGGCTACACATGAATTTGTTGTTCCAAGATCAATTCCTATAATCTTTCCCATATAAGGCCTCCTTTTGTTATTTTTTGATTTCTAATTAATTTTTACTTTGTGCAACTTTAACTTTTGCAGTTCTTAATACTCGATCATTGTAGCAGTATCCTTTTTGATATACTTCTACAATTTGAGGATTTATAATTTGTTCTTTTTCTTCTATACTTATTGCTTCATGTTGACTTGGATCAAATTCCTCTCCTGGTTTTCCAAATTTTTTTAGATTATATTTTTTGTCAAAGCTTGAGAGTATTTCATTTTCAATCATACTAATTCCTGATAATAGGGTATCAAAGTCTTTTGACTGTTTTGATGAATCTATTGCTCTCTCTAAATTATCAAGGAAATTAATTATGTCTTTCATTATGTTTTCATTTGCAAATTTAATAAAATTTTCTTTATCTTTTTCAAGTCTTTTTCTAAAATTTTCAAATTCTGCTTGTTTTCTTAAATATAAATCTTTTAGATTTGAAATTTCATTTTCAAGTTCAATAATCTTTTTCTCCATGTTAGGATTATCTTCACTGTGGAGTGTTTCATTTTCATTTTCTTTTTCTTTAATTTTGTCGGGGTCTTCACATTTTTCCTTTTCGTCCACTTTAGCCTCCTTGTATAAAGCATTTTATCTATAAAAAAAATATTTTACAAATTTTTTCTTTATGAAAATTTTTTTAAGTTTGATTCATTTTAATTATCTTTAAAAGGGTTTATGTTGACTATAAAACTATATTAGTATAATATTGACACATATTTTAAGCTTAATAAATTCTTATGTGTATTTTTTTGTCAAAATAAAAAAATGTTTTAGTTGTTTTTTAAAAAATACAATTGACGTTACTGCTAAGAGATATGTATTGTTTAGTGAATTATTATAATTTTAATCTAGTTTTTTCTATATTAAAGATTAAAATTTATAAATTTATTTTATGTGTTTTAGGGTTTTCTTGTAATTTTTTCTGTTATTGCTTATCATTTACTTTGTGAAAATATGTGTAGCTCAGATAAAGTGTCGAATTTTTAGATTTAATGAAATTTTAAATGAATTTAAGGTAAATTATGAGTATGCTATTCAAAATAAGGTTGATATTTTAGTTTTTCCTTTTATTTTTGTTGAAGGTATTGAATATGAAAATTTATTTTATAGACCTGAATACGTTAAAAAAATTTTGTATTGTATTGATTTTATAAAAGGACAAGTTGATGCTAGACTTTGTGTTGTATTTGGACATTATAATTTTTATGATGGCAAATTATTTGATTGTATATCTGTGGTAAGTGATCATCAGTATATTTTGACAACTAGGGAAGTTAATGTCCCAGTATTATTTAGTTATAAGGGTCAAAATATTGCTGTTTTAAATTTAGATGATGAACTCTTATTTCATAAGCCTCAGTACAAATTTTGTAATTCTTTTAGTAACATTGATTATCTTTTAATTCCATCAAAATCTTATTTTACTTGTGAGAAAAATAATTTAAGACTTGAGTTTTTTAAAGATGTAGCTATAAAAAATAATTTGGAAATTGCTTATGCCAATTTATATGGCATTTATGATTCTATAGTATTTGATGGTTTGAGTTTTTTTATTAGTAAATATGGCAAAATCAAACAAGCTAAAGAATTTGAATATGATATTTTATTTAATGAAGAATTTTATGATTTAGAGTTTGATTGTAAATCCAAAATTTTTGATAAACTTCTTGGAGCATTGGTTATTAGCTTGAGAGAGTATGTTGCGCTTGCAGGTTTTGAAAAAGTTCATTTGGGTGTTTCTGGTGGTATTGATTCTGCTCTTGTTGCTTATATTGCATGTACAGCTTTAGGTGCTAATAGAGTTGTAGGTATTTCTATGCCTAGTAGATTTTCATCAAAAGGCTCTGTGTTGGATGCAGAGAAACTTGCTAATGAATTGGGATTTGAATTAATTCATATGCCAATTGAGAGCATGTTTCAATTTTCTTTGGATTATCTTGATGGGTATTTAAATACAAAGGGAGTTACTGAAGAGAATCTTCAAGCTAGACTTAGAGGATTATTTTTAATGGCTTATAGTAATGCAAATAGATCTTTACTTTTGAATACTGGTAATAAGAGTGAAATTGCTGTTGGTTATTGTACGCTTTATGGTGATTCTTGTGGTGGAATTTCTTTGATTGGAGATTTATTTAAGCTAGATGTTTATAATCTTGCAAGATATGTGAATAAAAAAGAAGGCAGGGAAGTTATTTCTAGTAATATCCTTTTAAAAGAACCGTCTGCAGAACTTAGAGCTGATCAAAAAGACAGTGATTCCCTTCCTACGTATGAAGTTCTTGATAGTATATTAAGTAAGTACCTACTTGAGAATGAGCCTTTGGAATTGCTTTACAAGTCTTTTGGGAAAGAGGTGGTTGTAAAGGTTTTAGATCTTTATTCTGGGAGTGAGTATAAGAGAAGGAAAGGTCCTATTATAGTTAAGGTTTCCAAAAAAGCGTTTGGTAGCGATGTTTTTCTTCCTATTTCAAGAGTTGCGTTGATTGAGGATGAATAGTAATAATGTTATTAATATATTAAATGAATTTGGTTTAAAAATAGAAGAGATTTTTTTACTTATCAATACTTATTCTTATGCACTCTATAAAGAAACTCCTAGATATTTTTATGATGATATTACTAATTATCTTGAATTAACTTTAGATATTGCTAATAAATTTCAGGGAGAGTGTGCGGATTCTAAAGATTTAAAGTTGGGTAAATTTATGCTTAGAAGCATGAAGTGCGATTTAATGTCTTATTTATATTTGTCTTTAGAATTAATAGATAATTCTATGCATTATAGTGGAATTGGAGATGCTGGTATTGCTTTTTTTAAGGCCATTTCTTGTAAAATTTTATCGGTAATATCTTATATAGAGATTGAGTTTGAAAATATGGTTTTCTCTTCTTCTCTTAAAAATAGAAAAGATGCAAATAAGGATGGTAATCAATTATTAATTTTTTCTTGTGAGAGTGCTTATAGTGAAAAACTTGTCAATTATTTGATTTTAAGGGACTACATTGTTATGGCTGCAAATACTGTAGATTTATTTAGTCATTTACTCTGTGATAATTTTTATGATTTGATTATTCTTGATTTAAATTCGGATGAAAATATTCAGATGATTTTGGATTTACTTAGAAATATTAAGAGTAATAGTTTTTATGAAATGGTTCCTGTTATTGTTATTTCTCAGATAACTAGAAAAGATATTATTCAAACTTTTATTGAAGAACAAGTTGATGATTATTTCTTTAAAAGTTTGGATTTATTGGTATTGGATATTAGAATAACTAGTTTTCTTAAAAAGAAAAAGGTGATAGAACAAGGACAAAAATATTTAGATCTTGTTTTGCATGGTAGAGAATGTGTTGAGAGTGAGCTTATTGAGGCTGGAAATTACATTGAAAATTTATTGCCCAAGAAAATCCAAAACGAATTTTTTCATTCTAATTGGATCTTTGTTCCATCAAAAAGAATAGGGGGTGATTTTTTTAATTATTATTTTGTTAATGATGATAATTTAATAATCTATTTAATAGATATTTCTGGGCATGGAGTGGGTTCTGCACTCTTATCTCTTAATGTTTCAAGTGTTATTAATTCTTATGTTATGAATAATAAAGACATTAGTCCTTATAAGGTATTAAATTATGTTAATACTTATTTTGTGAAATTCAGGAGTGATATGTTTATTACTCTATGGTATGGTGTCTTAAATGTAAAGACTAAAAATTTAAGATTTGCATCAGCAGGAGCACCTCCTGCTGTTGTTTTGACTGAAAAAGGTAATATTTATCTTAAGACTAAAGGTGCAATTCTTGGAATTGAAGAAGTGTATCCTTGCAAAGAGAGTGAATGTTATTTGGATAAATTTTCACATTTGTTACTTTTTAGTGATGGTGTTTATGAGATTGAAAATAATCAGGATATAATAATGTCTATTGATGATTTTTATAAAATATTAAAAGAAAATACATTGAATCTAGATAGTTTTATTTTAGAGCGTTTGTATAATAAAATGTTAAATTTGTCAAAATATAATGCATTTAGAGATGATTTTTCTATTTTAGAGTTTATTATTCATTAGTAAATATTTTGGCTTATTAGAGAGTTAAATGCAGCATATACTTTTAATTGTTGTTTTGTATTGAACTTTAATCATTAACTGGGATGATATAATTTCTATTTTTATAGAAATTATGTGTATTTGGCTTTAAGTTATTTATAATAAGATTTATTATTTGTTTTTGGTTTTCTGTTTTTGTGTATTTTTTATAGATGTTTTTTTGTCTTGTGTGATGCTTGAATTGTCGATAGATTTTAAGAGTTTATTTAATGTCCAGCTTGAAAATTTAATATAAAGTTTTTTTATAGGGTTTTTTGTATTTTTAAGTAATATCTTGAAAGATTCTATATTCATTATAGTTATTATTTCTTTTAAAGTTTTTGGCAAATTGTTAAAAATTTTAGACCCAACTTTATGTCCTTCTACAATGAAGGTTTGAAGCATTATTTGTTCTTTCTTTTGTAGTCTCCTCATGTATAACTTTAGTATTTTTTCTTGTGAATTCATTATTTCTGCATTAATTTGTTCTTGTTTTTTTGATATTTTTTTTGTTGATTCTATAATAGGCTTTTTAGGAAGAGATTTGTAAGGGTTTGTTCCTGGAATATAATTTTTTGGAATTTTCATCTATCTTGTTACTCCTATTTTATATTTACTGTGTGCTTTTATTAATTTTATTAAGTTTTTTGCTTTTATACAACCAATATTGATATTTTAATTCTTTATTATTAATATTGAATGATATGAAGCGATATTTGAGTTTGAGTTTTTTTTACTTGTTAATTGGTATTTTATTTTTATTTGTAATCGTATTTATTCAATTTAGAAACTTGAGTTTAAATATATTTTTATTAAATGATTTAAAATTTTTTGTTAATAATAAGGTTGAAGATAGTCATTATGTTTTAGATAATCTTGTTTTTAATATAAGAGGCATTAAGATAAATTTATCTAGATCTCATCCTATTATTATTCCTGAAAATAGTCTTAAGCTATATCCAATTTCTTATAAAGTACAAGGTAATTCAATTTATGTTTATTTTGAAAATAATATTTTTTTATTATTTGTATTTGATTCAAATAATAATTTTCAGATTAGTTCCAATCTTTCTAAAAAATTTTTAATAAGTTATGAAATTGAGAGTGATTATAAAATTTTATTTGACAAAAATATGATTGTTAATGATTCTACAAATAACCATTTTGATGTTTCTTTAGGCAAACATAGTAAACTAAAAGAGAGGGAAATGTTAATTGCTCCTCAAGAGGTTTTTCAAATTGGAAATTTGGTTGTAAAGCCTCAAATTGCAAATGAAGTAGTTTCTAAAGATATTCCTTTGAATATGAATTTTTCTGCTGTATATTCATTAATTAAGAAGATAAGTAAAAAAAATTTTGATTCAGTATTAATGAAATTTAGAGATAAAGTTTATGATGCATGGGGTAGCAGTTCGAATTTTAGCATTAAAAAGGGTGGATGGCGTAAGGGTAATGTATATTCTTTTGATGAGGATATATTTATTTATTATTTGGCAGAATCTATAACAAGGCATAATTATGAGGATATATTTTTAAAACTTAAACCTTTAATCAGTCTTAATGAGGATAGTTTAACTTATTTAAGTGCAAGTTATTATGTTGATGCTGAAAAAATAGATAGGTTTTTTCATTATCTCTCTGTGAATAAAACTTTTATTAATTCTCTTGAGCCAGATAAACTTTTAAAATATTTAAAGGAAGATGCGTACCTTTTAGAAAAGATTTTTTTGTCTGAAAATGTTTCTATTTTAAATGAATCGTTAAATATTTTAAGGACTCCAGAAGTAATATTGAGCTCTGGGTTTGGTTTAACACAAGCCTATAATATTCTCTCTAATTATATTACATTCTTGCAGTTTGATAATGATAGTTCTATATTGGATAAGTTGAGAGAAGAGTTAATAAAATTTGTGTCTACATTGTTTTTTGTAACTAATAATGGAGAAGCTTATGTTTCTGAGAATAAGAAGGATGTGTCTTGGGATATTGAATATACACTTAAGATTGCTGGGTTACTTAAAAGACTTGCTTCTAAGTTAAATTCTAATTTAATATTGGAGTTTGCTTGTAATGCTATTTATTATTCTTTGATGAAGCCTGATGGTAATAAGATTCCATATGAGAATTATTATGCTGATATTGTTGATAATGATTATATTCCAAAATTTAATTTATTTCCCAATCTTGGAATTGGACATTGGATATATAGTTCATCAAAGATTATAAATTTTAATTTTTCTCAGTCTTTTTATTCTATTAAATTTGATCGTGATTTAAATTCTCCTGGATATTTCTTTTTTAAAGGTGTTGAACGTCCTACTTTAGTTAGATTTAGAAATATTAATTGGTTTACAGATATTCAATTTTATATATATTCTGATGGATGGAGATATTATGCTGGAGATAAGACATTGGTTTTAAAAATAACACCCAAAAAACTCGATGATACAAAAATTTTTTTAAGATTTGATAATATAATGGAATTTAGGAATATTGATGAGTAAAATTGTTGATTCAGCTCAGTTAGTTGTTGATATTGGGAATACAAGTATATCTTTTGCGTTATATGATATTGGAGGTATGCAAATGTTTTTTAAACTTAAAACAAAACTTGATTTAAGTTTAAGAGAGCTTTGTAACTTTCTTAAAAGCAAATTTAACTTTAGGGTTAATAAAGTATTTGTAAGTAGTGTTGTACCCGTTATCGATAAAGTGTTTATTGATGCAATTATTTCTCTTTATAATGTGACTCCTCTATTTATTAGTTTTGATTTAACTTATGATTTAAGTTTTGAGTTTTATAGTGGCCGTAAGTTTATCCTAGGATCAGATGTTTTTGCAAATCTTGTTGGAGCTATTGAATATTATAATATTAATGATGCTTTGGTGGCAGATCTTGGCACGGCTTGTACTATTTTTGCAGTTAGTAGAAAAGATGGCATACTTGGAGGTTTAATTAATGGTGGACCTTTCACAAGTTTGACTGCATTAGTTGAGAATGCATATCTTTTAAAGGATTTTGATCTTGTAGTGCCTCAAAAATTATTGGGTTTGTCAACTATTGATAGTGTCAATAGTGGTGTAATTTATCAGTATAAGTATTTAATAGAAGGTGTTTATCATGATCTTGTTCGTAATTATGATAGAGAATTTAAATTAATAATTACGGGGGGAAATTCTCATTTGATTTTACCTTTAATAAGTGTGGATTTTATCTTTAATTTATATTTGACGCTTGAAGGCATTAGAATTTTGGGAAATGCTTTTAAAGAAAATCATTTGTCTTAAAATTAAAAATGTTTGTAAATAGTTCTTTTTTGGTGAAGCTTTTGTTTATTCCAAATCTAGTTAATGAGAAATCATATTTTACAGGATCATCTTTGTTTTGTTCTAAAAAATATTTTGTAACTTCTATTGCTCTTTTAAGACTTACATTTTTTGTATTTTGAAGATTAAACAGTTTTGCTGAAATATCTCTCATATGAGTATCCATTGGAATTATTAAATTTGATGGATTAATTTTATTCCAAATTCCCAAATCAACATTGTCTTTTCTTATCATCCATCTTAAGAATAAAAATAGTCTTTTACAAGCGCTTCCTTTTGATGGTTTGGGAAGTATCATTCCAAATGGTTCTCTATTAACGTTTTCCATTTGTGTTATGAGATCGTCTAAGCTTGCTATAAAGTTTTTGTTTTTTTTATAGATGTTATGAAATAGATTTTCAATTGATAGATATTTTTCTTTTATTGTTTTAATAGACATTAATAATTTAACAATGTCTTCTGTTGTAAAAAACCTGTATGTAAAGTCTTTATATATTTCATTTAAATCTTTTCTTGTAAATGTCTTGAGTGTTTCTGAAGGTTTTTTACCAAGTGGTTTTAAAATGTACTCAATTGCTGATAGTATTCTCTCAACTCTTCCTAATGCTAGTGATGAGCTAATCAAACCTACAAGTTCAATGTCTTCTTTTTCTGTATATTTATATAAAAATTCTAATGGGTCTGGATGAACAAATTCTCGTTTATTATATTTACTGTATATAAATTCTAATATTTCTGATATGTTATTCTTATTTTTTTGAATTTTCAAATTCTAACAATCCTAACAATATTTTTTTTAATTTTTTATCATAAAGTTTGTCTGTTGCCCATTTTCCAGTAAGATCATATATTGTTGGGGCAGATCCTCTTTTAACGAAATAAAATCTAGGATCAACCATGTTTGAGTTTATATCTTGACTTGAGGCATAGGCTTTTAAATGTTGAATGTGTGCTCTTATTCCTTCTTTCATATTAGAAAAAGAATTTCCCTTTGTAAAATTGTCAGTGGCTCCTATGCCTGAAAAATTATGTTGTTCTTTTGATACTATCCCATTAAATTTCAAAATACCTGTTTCAAGTAACATTTGGGCATAGGCAATATCGTAATTTATTCCTTCAATTATAGCTTCTTCTATATAAATTTGTGCAATTGTTTTGACATATTCTGCTTCAAGATAAGGATTCATTTTTAATGTATATTTTACAATATCCTCTACTTGACTTTTCCCTTTACTTAATAAAAAAGGAATATATTTTTCTTTTTGTGTTGATGTGTTTATTTCAATTATTTCTTCGGTGCAGTAACTCTTTACTGTTAATAATATTTGCGATATTACTAACAGTATAAATTTCTTTTGCATTTTTAATGTCCTTTATCTTCAATAAATTGATCAATTTCATTTATCATGAAATCAAATCTTGGTAATGTTAATTCTTGATTTTTAAATAGATTGAAACTTGATAAATAACTTCTACTAAAAATGAAATCAGAAATCTCACCAATATGATCCATGTTGATTATTTTTATAAAGGATATATCCGATTCTGTTTGTTGCCATTCATTTTCATCTTGTTTGAGTAACAATTGTAACGTTTTGATTTTAAATTTTTGAGGTTTACCCCCAATATTTATATATTTTTTTATTTGTTGATTTTGATTTATGATGTCATTTGCAATGTTTACCTGATTTCCCATTGTAACTAAGACCAATTGATTTATATCCATTCTTGAATCTAAAAATTTTAGTTTTTGACTTGATTTTACAAGTTCTATCACATTTTGAATTTCTGTAATATCGGATGTTTTGTCTTTTCTTTTACTGAAAATTTTGATGGGTTCTACCAAATGTTTAATCATTGAGTTTGAAATATGGGTTAGTAAAGTTGTATTGTTATTTTTAATAAAGTTATAGGTGTTTATATGTTTGTATACTGGAGAATATAGATATACAATATTTCCTTTTTTAACTAGTCTGTTTACAAATGTTTTAAACATTGCGTCATGAGAATAAGGGGGTAGAATAATGAGGATACTGTCATATAGTTTTTGATTGTTGCTAATGGGTGCATCTTTATATACGTTTTCATATGTTGGAAGGTAATTCATTTCATTTATAAAAAAAGGATTAAAATCATAATAAAAAAAAGGATTTTGACGTTTAAGTCCTAGTGTGAGGTTAATTGGATACCAAACTGATAGATTTAAGTTATTTTTGTGATCTTTGATTTTTGTAAATCCTATTTTATAGTTTGCATTTATGTCTTTTGGATAGTTGATGAAAAAACTGAGATATGAAAATATTGTTGCTATAAATACTATTATTATTGATGGTATTACTATCATTATTTTAAAGGGAATAGTGAAAATTATTCTTTTAAATTTATTGTTTTGTTTCTTTTGTTTTTGTCTTCTGAGAATGATTGTTTTTATGGTTTTAATAGTAGTCGTTATTAAGAAAAATAGGAATATGGAACCGGTATATAACATTAATGGTCTTGCTTCTATAAGATATAATGTAATTATGAAAAAGGTTCCTGGAAAGATGATGAAATAATCTTCGTAAGAAAATTCTTTTTTAAAATTAAATAAATTTATTATTAAAAATATACTAAAACTTAATAAAAATATTGTTTCATAAGATTGTTCGTACATAAAAAATATTTTTTCCTTAACTAATTATAAGCATAAAAACTTTATTTACAAAATAATTTATTGATTTGAATTGAGCTTTTAATGATATAACCAGGTTTTTTCTTTTATCGTTTAATTTTATTATGATATAATTGGGGTTCTTAAGGGGTAATGGTAATACATGTTAGGAATATTTTTAGGAACTGGTGCATCAAGTGGTGTTCCTATGTTGAACTGTGATTGTAGAGTATGTAATTCAGATTGTTGTAAAAATAAAAGACTTAGAAGTGCATTTTTGTTAAGTTTGTGTGGTCTTAACTTATTGATTGATACTGGACCTGATATTAGAACACAGCTTTTAAGGGAAAATATTTTGAAATTGGATTTGGTATTATATACTCATGAACATTATGATCATATTATGGGACTTGATGATATTAAATTTTATACAAGGTGCGCTCCTTTACCTATTTATGCCCGAGAGACTACTATGCATCATATTAAAAATGCATTTCCACATAATTTTTCATCAAGAATGTCTATCAGTGGAAAAGCCAATATTCTTCCTAGATTAGCAGTTGATTTTGAGCAAATTTTTTTTAAAGGAATAAAGATAATCCCAATTCCTTTACTACATGGAGATATAATTAGTTTAGGATATAGAATAAATAATTTAGCATATCTTACTGATGTTAAGTCTATTCCGGAGATTTCTTATAGTTATTTAGAGGGATTAGATGTATTGGTAATAGATGCTTTGAGAATTAAACCTCATCCAGGTCATTTAAATTTTGATGATGCTATTCTTGAAGTTAAGAAGATCAATCCTAAAATTGCTTATTTCACTCATATTGCACATGATATCATGCATGATGAATTTGATTATTTGAGGAGGGATAATATTTATTTAGCTTATGATGGCTTACAAATTTATATTTAGATTGGTATATGATGATTAATTTGATTTCTTGGAATGTTAATGGAATAAGAGCTGTTTCTAATAAGGGTTTTCTTAATTTTATTGCAGAATATAGCCCTGATATTTTGTGTTTGCAGGAAACCAAGGCTTTAAAAGAACAGTTACCTAAGGAACTTGTTGATATTGAGGGATATTATTCATATTTTTCAAAATCCATAATCAGAGGTTATAGTGGTGTTGCTATTTATTCAAAAATTGAACCTATTAAATTGGAAAATATGAATATTGAAATATTTGATAGAGAAGGAAGATGCATTATTGCTCATTATCATGATTTTATTCTGATTAATGCATATTTTCCTAATTCACAGTCTTTAAGAAAGAGACTTAATTATAAGCTTGAATTTTTGATGAGTCTTGAATCTATTGCAAATTCATTTGTAACTTCTGGAAAAAATCTTATTGTTTGTGGGGATTTTAATATTGCACATACGGAAATTGATTTGTCCAATCCTAAAACTAGCAGAGAATCTGCTGGTTTTTATATTGAAGAAACCAATTGGATGGATAATTTTTTAAATAGAGGTTATGTGGATACTTTTAGAATGTTTAATAAGGAGCCAGGCAATTATACTTGGTGGGATTATAAAACAAGGGCTAGGGAACGTAATGTAGGGTGGAGAATTGATTATTTTGTTATAAATAAGGCCTTTCAATCTAAAGTAAAAGATGCTTTAATTTTAAATAAGGTAATGGGTAGTGATCATTGTCCTGTTTTTTTAAAATTAAAGCAATAGATTAATATTTATGGGAGTTATGTATGAGTCGGTATTTTGTAATGGTTTTGTTTTTGTGTATTCATAATCTGATTTTTGGAATAAAGTTGATTGATTTAGAAAATATTGATTTTTATCGCAGTCTTGAGAAGCAAGATTTGTTATTTATAATTCATTTATTAGAACGTGAAAAATATTTAAATCAAAAGGATGAACTTTTTACATATATTGATTTAGCTAATCAGGCTTTGATTGAGAAAGGTATACAGGTTTTAGATGGCAATGATAAATTGGATGATATGCAACTTATTAATCCTTTGCAGCGAGATAATCTGGATAATTATAATAGTTCAAAGTTTGTCTTGAAAGCATCTAAGGCGTTAAATATTTTTGTGTTTTTTGATGATCTTGATGGGTTTTTAAAAACATTAGATGGTCGTAGAGTAGGTGTTAGTGATGGTAATTTTGTTATCTTAGAGCAGGTTTTTTTTAAAGGTTATAATGATGTTGCAAGTGAACATGCTACTATTGAAATTTATGAAAAAAGTATTCTAAGTCCTGATTTTAATAAACTTATTTTAGACAAGTTGGGATTCTTTGTTTATGTTGGGGAATTAAATAAGAAAATTTATTTTAATGATATTGCAAAATTGTCTAAGGGGGAACTTTTATTTTTATTTTATGAATTGTTTCCTATTTCTAGATTAAAGGGTATAAAGGATTGGTATGATTTTGGATTTACGTCTATTATTAGAGAAATTAAAAAAGTTTATAATATAAGAATTAATTCAAGGAAATTAAAATGAGATGTAAACATGTTAATAATATTAATATATTAAAAGTTGTTTTTTTTGTTTTGGGTTTTATTATTTTATCTTGTTCATCTTCTAAGTTAAGTTTGGATAAAAACTTAGTAAATGGTCAACTTAAAAATGGACTTAGATATTATGTTTATAAGAATCAAGTTCCAAGTAAATTTGTTCATATGGGAATTTTGTTTAATGTTGGTTCTTTAAACGAAGAAGAAAATGAAAGGGGTTTAGCTCATTATCTTGAACATATGGCTTTTAAAGGTACAGAGGATTATCCTGGTAGTGAAGATATTTTGGAAATTCTCAAAAAATTTGGAATGAAATTTGGAGCTGATCTTAATGCTTATACTACTTTTAATAAAACTTACTATTATCTTGATTTGCCAGATGGTGGCCAGGAGAGTGAAGTTGATGAAGCTTTAAATGTATTGAAAAATTGGGCTTTTCAAATTAAGTTTGATGACTTAGAAATAGATAAAGAACGTAATGTTATTATTGAAGAAAAAAAATATAGAGATGATTATTCTTTTAGAATGTTCAAAAAAATGTTTGAGGTTGTTGGAGGTAATAGTAGATATTCTATTCGATTTCCTATTGGTCTTGAAGAGAGGATTTTATCTTTTAAATCAGAGGACTTTAAAAGATTTTATAATAAGTGGTATAGACCAGATTTGACCAGTGTCATTATTGTTGGAGATATTGATCCAAGAGACATTGAAGAGAAGATAAAGAAATTATTTGCATCCTTTAAGGAACCATTAGATGATCCTGAAAAAGTTGTAATAAATTTAGATACTGTAATTGATGAGAAGTTTGTAAGTATAGATGATGATGAAACCTTATTTCCTAGTATTAGTTTTGTTTGTAAAGAAGAAACCAAAGGAAGTGTTGTTACTGTTGAGGATCTTAAGAGATATATCGAGAAAATTTTCTTAAATAGGCTTTTTATAAATAGATTTTATGAATTAAAGGTTATTGGGACAAATTATTTTAGATCATTTGATAAATTTGATTCGAATTATAAATCAGATAATAATTATGTTTTGATTAAAAATATTTCTTTAACTATCGATTCAGAACATTTTAAAGAAGCTTTTGAAGGTTTTTTTTATGAAATTGAGAGAATTAGGAGGTTTGGTTTTACAAAAGGAGAGATTGATAAAATTAAGTCTGAAATGATAACTTCTTATACCTTGAGTAAAGATAATCTTAAGAAACAAAAGTCTTCCAGAATTGCAGATCGTTTGGTGGATGTTGCTTCGTCGAATTTTCAGTTGATTGATGATAATGAATATTTTGACATTGCTATTAAATATTTGAATAATATTAGCCTGGATACAATATCAGCTCTTGCTAGTAGTGAGGCAGTTATAGATGATATGACTGTTATTTATAAGTATTCTAAAAAATTGCATTCTAATTTAACTT
Source organism: Borrelia hispanica CRI (assembly GCF_000500065.1). Taxonomy (NCBI): domain Bacteria; kingdom Pseudomonadati; phylum Spirochaetota; class Spirochaetia; order Spirochaetales; family Borreliaceae; genus Borrelia; species Borrelia hispanica. Next base: position 25,141 of record NZ_AYOU01000121.1, read on the forward strand.
TTGAAGAGTTGCAAAAATTTCGTGAGATTGCTTTAAATAAAGAAATTCAACCTTATGATGATGTGTCAATTCAGGGTGAATTTTTCAAAAAATCTTTAAAAAGCAAAAATATTGTTGATGAAAAAGAATTTATAAATGAAATTTCATCTTTTACTTTGGAGAATGGAGTTGAAGTTTACTTTAAACATAATGAAAATAAGAAAAATGTAGTTGACTTTACTGCAGTTTCTTGGGGTGGTTTACTCAGTGAGGATGCTGAGTTGATTCCTGTTTTATCTTTAGCTCCAAGAATAGTTTCTAAGTCAGGATATGGGGATTATTCTAATCTTCAAATTGAAAAATATTTATCAAATAAATTGGTAGAATTGATACCATCGGTTTCTGAGCGAACTTCACATATTGATGGTAGTGCTGAGACTAAGGATCTTGAAACTTTATTTAAGCTTATATATTTTACATTTAATGAAGCCAAGATAGATGATGTTGTTTTGCAGACTACTATTGATGATATGAGTTCAACAATTAAGGCTAGAAAAAATAGTTCTGATTATCTTTTTTCTAATGCTATTAATAAATTTTATAATAATGATGATTATCGTTTAAGAGATATTCAAGAATCTGATTTGCAAAATATATCAAAAAATATTCTTTTAGATTTTTATAAAAAGAGATTTACTTATGCAGACAATTTTAAATTTATTTTTGTGGGAGATATTGACTTAGATACAATAAAAAAATTGTCAAGTAAATATTTAGGTAATTTAAATTCTAAAAAGCTGGATGAATTTAGAGATCTAGATTATTCGTATAAGAAAAATACGAAGAGAATAGTTGTTAGAAGAAAAGCGGATGCTGTAAGTAGTGCTGTACATGTTGTATATCCTTTCACGTTTAATTATACACCTGAAGATGGTATAAATTATAGGGCTTTAGCATCTCTTTTAAGTGAAGGTCTTGTTAAGGCTATTAGAAGAGAACAGTCTAGTGTTTATGGAATAAATGCGTCTTTTAATTACTATTTTAGAAAGCATTCTGATTCAGATGGTTTTATTATTGTATCTTTTACAGTTGAACCTAAGGCTTTAGATAGTGTTTTAAAATCTGTTAATGAATATATTTTGGAGAGACAAAAAATAGATTTTGTAGATACTGATTTTGATTATATTAAGAAAAATATTATTAAAAATAATAATATTAGTTCTGAGTCCAATGGTTATTGGATTTCAGTGATATTAAGTTCGGTTTTTTGGTATGATTCTGTTATAGATACTTTTAGTAATAAATTTATTGATGATAATTTAAGTAAAGATAGAATAAATATGTTATTTAAGAAGATCGATTTTAAGAAAGGAACGGAGATTGTATTAATTCCAAGTAATGATGATTAATTTTCATTATATTGTTTTGTTTTTAATTGATTTTGTCTTTAAAAAGGATTAATAGTTCTCCCGGTATTAATCCTTTTGTTTGCCATAATAATTTTTCTAATTTTATGGCCCATTTTTCATATTCTTTAAATTCAGTTTTAGAGAAGTAATTAGTGTTAATTAAATAATTTGCGATATTTTCTTTTGGAAGCGCAGTTGTGTATGCATAAAATTCATTAATTACTAAGTAATTGAATGTGACATCATAACCGATGTTATCTAAAAAATTAATCCAAGATTTTTTGTTGTTTGGTGAAATATGTTTATTCCAAAAGTTAACAATTGCTTTATTGAAATTGTTGTCTGTAAAAAAATACATGTGTAGCATTTCATGCATAAAGATTCTCATTTGGTCTGTTTTTGACATAATTTCATCTTCAGAATAAGTTGCAAATGCAATATTTTTTGATTTGCTTTTAATTTTTATTGTGTTGTTTTCAAGATATGCTAATTTGTTGGCTATAATTAAGTTTTTTAAAATTATTTCTTCTTTATTTAATTTAATATTTAATTTTTGTGCTTCATTAAAAAACGTGATTATGTCTTGAAGTCTATAATCATGACCACCCCATCCTATTTTATTTTCTAGTTCAGTATTTGATAATAATTTTCCTCTAAATTCTTTTTTTTCGAGAAAGAATGCCATTCTTTTTAACATTAAGGCTTGATCGTGCAATGTTTTAAATTTTATTATGTATATATTAGGATTTGCTATGAAATTAAAGAATTCAAAAGAATCTCTTCTGTAATTTTTTTTTGTATAGTTGAAAATGAGTTTTAAGTCAGCATTTATTGGTTTATTTATTTCATAATAATCATTCATATTAATATATCCAATTTCATTAATTTGAATCATATTGTCGTTTTTAGTAGATTTTATTTCATCATTGTGATTTTCTAGTGATGTGTACTTGATGAGATTTGATAGTACTATTTTTTGTGATTCTTTTTTTGAATATAAATTTGTTATTATGGGATTTAATATTGTTTTTTTTGATTTAAAGCCTATTATTGGAAACATGTTTTTATTGAGATTAAAGCTAATAGAATATCCATCCTTGTCAATGAATATTTTAAATTTTTGGGGATCTGTTTTTGTTATTTGTATATTGGATTTTTTTATTTCGATGTTATTAAAATTGATAGATTTAATATTATTTATTTTGATTTCTAAGCTCATTGTTTGCTCTTGATTAATGATTGTTGGGATATTGTATGAGTAACTTTTGTTTTGGGTGTTAATTTTGATATTTGCATTTTTATTGCTCTTGATATTTAATGTGAGATGATCTATTTTTTCGTTATTACAGTATACTATTTTTTTATCATTGTTGATGGTTATGCATTTCTTTTTATTATTAGTTTCGTTGCTCGCATAAAGGCTTGTAAAGAAGATTAACATCATTAAAATTCTTTTCATTACGTACTCTATTATAATGAAAAGAATGTGATAAATGAAAATTTAAGCAAATTTTTTACATCCTCTAGGGGAATCGAACCCCTGTTGCCAGGATGAAAACCTGGAGTCCTAGGCCACTAGACGAAGAGGACAAAAAATTGAGCTCAGTAGGACTCGAACCTACGACTCTCGCCTTAAAAGGGCGATGCTCTACCAACTGAGCTATGAGCCCGAAAATAAAATCAAGTCTATCAAATCTAATTGTATCATTTATCTTAAACAATGTCAACACCCTTAGGATGAACAAAACCATCATTATTTTAATGAGCTGCACAGGACTCGAACCTGTAACCGGCGGGTTAAGAATCCGCTGCTCTAACCACCTGAGCTAGCAGCCCGTCATTTATATGAACTAATAAATAGAATAAATACTTCAAGACATAATGTCAAGAATTGTGATTATTTTTTTCTATCTTTTGTAGTAGATTTTTTGCTTCTAAATGATTAGGATTTAATGTCAACAGTTTTGTTAAAGTTTCTTTTGCTAGAATTTTATTCTTAGCATTAATTCTTGACTTTGCAAGTTTTAATAGTATATTTTGATTGTTTGGGAAAAATCTTAAAGCGTTTTCATATGCAAAATCAGCTTCATTATATCTCTCAAGTTTATAAAAAGAATCTGCAGTTAAGATATATACTTTAGCTATTCGAGCTCCATTGGCGTCAAGCCCGATATATTTTTGAAAATGTTTGAGAGCTTTTTTATATTGTCCTTGAAAAAAGTAAGCTTCTCCTAATGCTTGAATTATTCTTGAATCATGTTTTTTTATTTCAAGTCCTTTAATAGATTCTAGTTCAGCTTTTTTATATTCTCCTGTTGCTATTAAGCTCCATATGAGTATTACTCTTGCATCTAAATTATTTGGATTATTTTTTATTTCATTTTGAGTATTTATAATTGCTTCTTGAAATTTGCCTTGCCTGTAGAGTAAAAGGGAATCTTCTTTTACTTGTGCTTGTATTTTGATTGTTAGGCATAAAAGTAGCAAGCAAAGGATTATTCTTAATTTTGAGTCAAAATGTTTATTTGTCATTTTGCCATTTTTCCTCCATTTCACAATTTCCGTTAAATGAGGCTCCTGCTTCTATGAATAGTTCTTTTGTTGTTATGTTGCCAATTAATTTACCAGTTTTATAAATTTTGATTGTCTCTAAAGCCTCTACATTCCCTTTCATTGTACCATGATTGAGAAAATTATTACATTTAATTTCTGCTTCCACATGGGCTTTTTCTCTTAGATATATTGAACTTGTAGAATTTATGAATCCTTTGAGTATGCCATCAATGATTATCGGTTTACTACTTTCTATATATCCTTCAAAGTTAAAATTACTCTTTATGACATTTTGGGTGCCGTTTTCTTCAAATTCTAGGGTGTCTATGCTCAATGTTTCTCCTAAAAATGAATGCTTATTTTTATTTTAAGCATTCATTTTTTATTTTACATTTAAATTTTAGCTTGTTGATTTTTAGATTTTAATCTCTTCTTTGTCCCAAAAATCTTAGTAAGTATAAAAATAAATTTATGAAATCTAGGTAAAGTTTTAAAGAAGCTACTACTGCCATTCTATTTTTGATTTCAGTACCATCTTCTAACATATTATCCATTTTAGAAATATTTTGAACATCATAGGCTGTTAATCCTGTAAATAAAATGACACCTAAAATTGAGATTAAAAAATTAAGACCTGAACTTCTGAAGAACATGTTAAGTATAGATGCGATGATGATGCCCCATAATCCCATCATAAAATAGCTACCCATTTTTGTAAGATCTGTACTTGTTGTGTGTCCATAAAATGACATTGCAAGGAAGGTTAAAGAAGTAATTCCAAATGTATAAAATATTGAACCTTGAGTATATATCATAAATATAGAAGATAATGTTACTCCTGTTAAAGCTGAGTACATGAGAAAAAGAGCTGTTGCTGTCCCACTTGATATCCTATTAATTGCACCACTTATTGCATAAACAAAGCCGAATTGTATAAGTATTATGGCTATATATGACATTGGATTTGTAAATATTATGGCTCTAATTATTGCATTTTCAGATGTTGTGTATGCAAATATTGCAGATATTAAAAGCCCAACTGACATTAATCCAAAAACATGAGCCAAAAATTTATTTTTTATTTTTATTTCTTGTTTATCTTGCGTTAATTCAAGCATTATGATTCCTCCTTATTTGTTGTTTTGTTCGTTAAATTTTTTACATAGTTCATTAAATGTTGCATTTGGAACTTTGCCATATCTTAAAAATTCCATTGAAAACTCAGCTTTTCCTTGTGTAGATGATCTTAAAACAGTTGAAAATCCAAACATTTCACTTAACGGTACTTCGGCTTCGACCTTTGAGAAAGTGCCTTCTTCAGAAGACCCTAAAATTATTCCTCTTCTTTGATTGAGTAGGCCAAACATATTTCCTTGGAATTCTGTTGGGCCTTCAAGAGTTACTTTCATGATTGGTTCTAGTATTGTAGGTTTTGCCTTATTATAAGCTTCTCTAAATGCTCCAATTGCTGCTAATTGAAATGCAATATCTGATGAATCAACAATATGGTATTGTCCATCATTAATTGTAATTTTGATTCCAACAATTGGGAATCCAATTAAGGTTCCCTTTTCCATAGCCTTTTGGAATCCTTTATCACATGATGGAATATATTCTGTTGGAATTACTCCACCTTTTATAAGATTGACAAATTCGTAAGTTTGTTCTTCTGTATCAAGTGGTTCCATAAATCCGGCAACTCTTCCAAACTGCCCTGCACCGCCTGATTGTTTTTTATGAGTATAATTAAATTCTGCTTTTTCTGTAATAGTTTCTCTATATGCTACTTGGGGCATTCCTGTTTCAACTTCGGCTTTAAATTCTCGTTTCATTCTCTCAATATAGACTTCTAAGTGTAATTCACCCATTCCTTGTATTATTGTTTCTTTTGATTCACTATCTACATAAGTTTTAAATGTAGGATCTTCTTTAGTAAATCGTCCAAGAGCTTTAGCCATATTGTCAGCTGATTTTTTATCTTTGGGTTTGATTGATAGAGATATTACTGGTTCTGGGATATACATTGATGTCATTGAGTAATTAATAGAAGGGTCACAGAATGTATCTCCTGATGCGCATTCTATCCCAAATAAAGCCACAATATCGCCACTGCTTCCAAATTCAATGTCCTCAGTATTATTGGCATGCATTCTAATGAGTCTTCCAACTTTAAACTTTTTAGAAGTTCTTGAATTTATTAATTCTTGTCCTTTTTTTAAAACTCCTTGATATATTCTGACATAAGTTAATTGTCCATATTGTCCGTCTTCTAGTTTAAAAGCTAATGCTACAGTTGGTAATGTTTCGTCAGTTTTAAGTTGAATTTCTTTTTCATTTGCATTTAAGTCAAGTGCTACGTTTTGAATATCATGAGGCGAAGGTAAAAATTTATTTACAGCATCAAGTAAAAGCTGTACTCCTTTGTTTTTATATGCAGAACCCATAAATACTGGACAAAGTTTTAAAGATAAAGTTCCTGTCCTAATTGCTTCGTATATTGTCTCAAGAGCCACATTTTTTCCTTCCATATGTAGTTCCATAAGTTCATCATTAAAATCAGATAAAGCATCAAGCATTATTTTGCGCTTTTCTTCAGCTTTATTTAACAATTCAGCAGGAATTTCTTTTTCTATAATTTCTGTTCCATCTTTACCTTCAAAGTAATAGGCTTTCATCACAACAAGATCAACAACTCCCATGTGCTTATCTTCAAGTCCAATTGGAATTTGCATTAAAACTGAATTTAAACCAAGTTTATCTTTAAGTTGATCTTTTACATTACTAGGATTTGCCCCAGTCTTATCACATTTATTCACGAAAGCAAGTCGTGGTACATTATATCTTTTTAATTGTCTATCAACTGTAATTGATTGAGATTGGACTCCTGCAACGGAATCAAGAACAAGTATTGCTCCATCTAAAACTCTAAGTGAGCGTTCAACTTCAATTGTGAAATCAACGTGACCTGGAGTATCAATAATATTGATTGGATGATTTTTCCATTCAACATGAGTTGCGGCTGATGCAATTGTGATACCTCGTTCTTTTTCAAGTTCCATTGAATCCATTGTTGCTCCAACACCATCTTTTCCCTTAACTTCATGAATAGCGTGAATTTTGTTACAATAAAATAGAATACGTTCTGTGAGTGTGGTTTTCCCTGAGTCGATATGAGCACTAATACCTATGTTGCGCAATTTTTTGTAGTCCATGGAATATTTCCTCCTGAGCGTGTATTACTTAGAACATTAATTGTCTTTAGTATTCTACATGATTTTTTTAGAAAAGTCTATTTTAAACTCTTTAAGTTGTCTTTGGCTTGAGAGAGTTTTATTTTAAGAAAAGATAAATAACTTTAATTGAAGTATAAATTAGGTATGTTTCTATTCTTAATTGATTTTATTTGACAAAAGTTTTCATATTAACATTTATAATATTTGTCTAATACATAAATGTATAAGCTATGAAAGTGTTAATGTTATTTATTAGTTATTATAAGATTTTTGATGTTAAGAATTATTTTGTTTTATTTTTTTGTTAGGTATTATATCTTTTGCATTATTTTATAAAAGTTGTTTTGTAAAGAAAGTTTGTTATATTGAGATTTGCTTGACTAAGTTGTGTTAAACATATACATTTAATTATAAGGAATATATCATTTAGTAAATTTTGATTTTATTGATTAAAAATACTTAACATTATTTAATGAATTTACTCTTTCTTTACTTTATATTTTATACTCCTAAGAATAACTATTGGAGGATATAAGTTTGAATACTTTAACAATATCTCATGAATTGAGTAAGATATGTCAGGTTGATTATGATTCTGCTTTGTCTGAACTTTCTGTATTTTTTAAAGACGGAAGAGCTTATAAGTATTTTAAAATTGAGCCAAGACACTTTAACATAATATCTAAACTTGTACAAGAAAAAAAATCAGTTGGGAAATATTTAACTGAACACATATTTAACAAGTATGATCAAGAAAGGCTTTAGATTTTAAATTTATTTTTTAATTGGCTAAGAAGGATTGTTATTAAAATCCTTCTTAGTATAGAAATCTTTTTTTCGTTTATGTTACTTTATAATTTATTTAAAGAAGGGAGGATTGTATTTGCGTTTTTTTGTGATAAAGTTTATCATGTAGTTTAAGTTATTTGGTGGCCTATTGTTTATTTTATTTTATGGGGGCTGTAAGAGATGAGGAAAAAATTAATTTTTATAACATTATTATTAGTTTCACTTTTTAGTACATCTTATGCCAAAGTTATATATTTTTCAGCAGGATTTAGTACACAAATTAGTCTTGAATCACTTTCTTTTTTTGGGCAAAAAACAGGTACAATATTGGATAAATTGATGAGTTCTGAATTGTTTCCTATATTGAAAAATATTAGGGTTAATTTGTTTAATCAGATAAAAGAATTTGAAAATAGTGCACATAAGTTGCATAATTCTTTTCAAAAAAATTTATCTCTTTTTATTCAACTGTATAAGAAAAGGAAAAGTGGAAGTGGTTCACAGGTAGGAGATATGGATGATTCTGACCTTGATGGGTTTGGACCACTTTTAAATAGTACTCATAATTTGAGATCATTTGTATTTGAATTGAGCAAATTACATCGCAACGGTACTTTTAGAAAGTTAGGTGAAAGTGGCTCGCATTTGAAAGAGCTTATAGTGGATTTGGAAAACACAGCAAAACAGGCCCTTAGTCTTAAGGATTCTTTGTTTGCTCAATTAAATGAATTTGGAGTCTATAATCAAGATGACTTGATGAAAATATGGAATGAAATTTCCACTCCTGGAACTAATTTGAATGATGCTTTGAGGCAGAAAGTTTCACCTTTGTTTAGTAGCGGATTTCAAGGTTATTTTCAAGTTGGACTTCCTATTTTTCAAAGTAATTTTTATTATGGTTTCGAACTTGGATTTGGGATGAATCTTGGAAGGCTTATTGTTCCGCATTTAAGACTTTTAGAATCTTCTTATCCTGTTAAGTTGGGAATGGGCATTATGCCAAGATTGTTTGTTAAATATGATATTTACTATTTGGCAGCTACTCTGTTTTCAGGTTTTGGTGACAGATCTTTAGTTGTAGATCCTATTTATGTAGGAAATTTAACAAGTAAGAATAAGATAACCAATCCTTTTAGTGTTATTGAAACGGGTCTTAGATTAAGGTTGGCTTTTCTTAATTTTGAATCATCAGTATTATTTTCTATTAATGATTTCAAGTATAGAGACTTAAGAGTTGGGCTTGGGTTTGAAATACCAATAGTTATTTAGATAATAGCATCATTATTTATGGGTATAAATAGATATGTAGATATTTTTTATTGATGATATATGTCTATATGTTGCTATCTATGTTATTAATTTAGCTTTTTAAGTTAGTGTTAGGTTTTTTTATATGTATAAGGGGTTGTTCCTTTGTTTACTTTATTTTGTGTTGTCTTGTAAAACTTTTGATAAAGATTATCAAACTATAGCAGGTGAGTATTATAAGCTTGCAAAGTTAAATGAAGAACTTGGTAATAATCAAACATCTGTTGAGCTTTATGAACAAGCTATTAAATTTGATTCTAATATAAATGCTGCTTCTGGTTACAATTTTATTTTGGCTTACGTTAATTTAAAGAGGTATGAAGAGGCCGAATTAAAGCTTGAATCTTTATTGGAGAATGATAAAGATAATATTTTGTTAATTAATTTGAAAGCCTATTTATTTTTTAAGAAAGATAATTTGGAGGAGTCTTTAAAATTATATTTAAAGACCTTAGAAATAGCGCCTGCTAATCAAGAAGCGTTATTTAATGTTTTTTATATTTATCATTTAAATAAAGACATGGAAAATGCGAAGAAATATATCTTAAAGTATCAAGAATTCAAATATTCAGTGCCTTCTAATGCTAGTGATATAGTTTCTTCTATTTTAAAGGATTAGGGTTAGAGATCTTTTTTACTACTTTTGATGTCTATATTCCATGATCTTAATGTGTAAATTCATTTAGATATTTTGGAGGGTTAATATCATGAAAATAAAATTTTTGTTTGTAAGTTTGTGGATATTTGTTACATTAAATGTTTTTTCAAGTGTTGATTTTGAGCTTAATTTTGGTTTTGGTTTTGATTTTCCAGTTAGCACCATTGCAAATTTTTATAAGACAGCTTTGGATGTTGGTAGAGAACTTGAAAGCACTATGTCTATTTTAAAGAAAGCTGAGATTGTTAGGAATTTTGCAGATATGGTTAATATTTCTAAATCAGGTTTAACCTATGGAGGATACGTTCAAATGGGAGCAAAATTTGATGATTTTTGTTCACTTGGTTTTGAACTTGGACTTGATTTTAATGTATTTAGAAGTATTAATAGTAAAGGACGATTGCATAATCTGCTTTCATTTGTTTCAGCTATTGAACCTAAATTTTATACAAGATTAGATTTCTTTATAGGAGCTGTTACATTTTTTACTGGTCCTAGGGCTAATATTGCTACTGCTATTCAAGATTCTATTTTAGCTGAATTTGGAATGTTTGGTTGGGATTTGGGAGCAAGAGCTACATGTGCTTTTTTGACAATTGAGGGATATTATTGTTGGAATATTCAGAATAATAAATTTTCTGATTTTAAATTTGGTGTAGGTCTTGAGTTTGGCGTTATTTAGGGCATTATATAGTCAATTCTTGTTTTTTAATAAATATTGATAGAATTTGGGTATTTTTTGTTTGTAATGGAGATTGTTATTTTTGGAAATTTTTGTAAACTTGTATGAATTATTTATATTAATGTACAATAAAATAAAGATTTTCTGTTTGAATAGGGAGTTTTAACATTGAGCTTGCTTATGAAAAAATCAATAGGAATTATTGCATGTCCTGGGGGACGGGTATTTGCAGAAAAAATAATGGCAGAACTTAATACAATATTTTTAGATGCTGAGAATAAAGTTATTGAACAAATTTCGCAAACTTCTAATTGTTCAAAGGAAGATGTTTTGAAATTTGAAGGAATTTTATCTCCTTTTTTAGAGGGACTTGAATTTTCTAATTTAAGGTTTGATGAGACTATGGAAATTCCTGTAAATTTTATTAAATTTGCTAATGGTGAGTTTAAGTCAGAGATTTTAAAAACCATCAGAAATAAAGATATTTTTATTGTGCAAGATGTTTCTAATACTTATCCAGTTACTGTGAATAATAATGAAGAAGTAGTGATGACGGTTAATGATCATTTGATGAATTTGATGACCACAATAGACGCTTGCATGCAGGCTAAGGCCAATTCTGTTAGTGTTATTGTTCCTTCTTATCCTTATTCAAGGCAAGATAAAAAACATTCACGAGAAGGGCTAACGGCAAGTCTTTTTGGAAGATTTTTGGAAGAGTTGGGAATAAAACATATTTTAACATTGGATATTCATTCAAAGGCTATTGAAAATGTCTTTAGAAAGTCGTATTTTGAAAATTTAAATGCGTCTTATGAAATTTTTGATGCTTTAGCTGAACTGATTGATATTAGAGATTCCAACTTAGTAGTTGTATCTCCTGATACAGGAGCTGTTAATCGAAATAAGTTTTTTGCATCTAATCTTAAAAGACCCTTGGCTTTGCTTTATAAAGAGAGAGATTACTCAAAAGTAACGCATAATGTTAATGATTCGAATATTTCTGTTACTAAATTGTTGGGAGATGTTGAGGGTAAGAATGTTTTTATGAGTGATGATATTTTGGCTACTGGTGGTACTTTTATTAAAGCAGTGAAATTGTTAAAAAGTATGGGGGCTAAAAAAATTATATGTGCAGTAAGTCTACCATTTTTTAATGGAGATGCCGTTAGGTATTTTGATAAAGCCTATGAGGAAGGTTATTTTTATAAGATAATTGGGACAAATGCTGTTTATCATGATGATAAACTTCTTAGTAAACCTTGGTACTATGAAGCTAATGTTGCACATCTTTTTGCAGGTGCAATTTTTGCAATTCATAATAGAGTTAGTTTGCAAAAAATTCTTGATAGAAGCCATGACATTCAAAATTTAATTTCTAAGAGTTAATTTTATGAATGTACTCAGTATTGATATTGGTACTAGTACTTTAAAATCTGCTTTAATCAATTCTCATTATGGGATTTTAGAGTGTCTTGATATAAATTATTTTGATTATTTTAGTGTAGATTTTGAAAATTTTGATTATAAAATATGGCTCTTTGCTTTAAAGAAAATAATGTCTCATTTTATGTATAGAAAAATTGATTGTATTTCTATTAGTGGTATCTCTCCATGTTTAATAGCTCTTGATTCAAATTTAATTCCTTTAGAGGTGTTGCATTGGAATTCTTCTAAAGTAGTTAAAAATTATAAAGGAAAATCAACTTTTTTGCCCTTTGTTCTTAGTACATTTGAGAGAGGAATTTATGATAAAGTTAGATATTTCGTTTCATGCTTTGAATATTTAATTTATTTACTTACAGGTAATTTGGTTACAAGCTATCCCAGTTTGTCTTATATTCCTTTTATTTGGAATAATATTGAAATTAAAGAATATAATCTTGATACAAGTAAATTTCCTCCTTTTTTAAGAATGGGAGAAATTGTTGGGCAGGTTACTAAGCGTGCTAGTATTGAATTTGGTATTAATAGTGGCATTAATGTAATTAATGCTGGAATTGATTATTTAAGTGTTCTTATTGGAAGTGGAGCTTTTTTTTCTGGAATAGTATCAAATAGAATGGGTACTAGCGAAGGTTTTAATTTTGTCTCAGATACGTATTTATTAGATTTTTCTTTAATATATCCTTATTTCTTAGATAATTTGTTTATTATTGGAAGAATAGTTCCTTCTGGATATTTATTGCAATTGCTTAAAGATAGATTGTTTGAGAAGAAAAAATCATTTGGAGAATTTCTTGGCAAAATTGCTGCAATATATAGTCCAAGTAATATTTATTTTTATTTAAACAAAAAAGAACTTTTTTGTGATCATATTTTAATAGATCCACAAATAAAGAATAATTTAAATGAAGGCATTGTGGGAAAGTTAGATGATCCTTTACAGATAGGAATTGCAATTCTTGAGTCTTCTTATTTTTCGTTTTATAATAGAATACTTCATCTTAAGTCTTGTAAAAGGGATATTTTAGATATTTTTGTGAGTGGCTCTAATTCAGATAATTTATTTTTAAATAAGCTTAAAGCTAATATTATTGGGCAAGATTTAAAAATTTTTGAATTTAAACATTCTGAGATTGTTGGTAATGCAATTTTAGCCTTTTGTTGTTTAAAAGAATTTGACAATCTAGAGGATGCATTTAAAAAACTTGTTAAAATAAAACATATTGTGTCCTTTAATGCCAGTATGCATGATATTTATTTGGAAAAATATCATAATTATGTTTCTAATTTTAATTTATTTGTTAATAGTTAATATGTAAGCATCCTTAAAGTCATTTGAATTTGATATTTTTTGAAGATCAATCTTTGCTTCTGATATAGTTTTATATGGTCCAGATCTGACTCTATAGGTATCTTTGTCATTTATTGTTGCTGAATATATTTTTGCATTTATTTTGTATTTCATCAGTTCTTGAATATTATTGTCAGCAGTAATTGGATCTGAGAGCGATGCAAATTGTATATAATATTCTTTTTGAGGATCATATTTGTTTTCAAGTTTGTTATAATTTTGTTTTTTTTTAATTTCTTGACTTGCCTTTGCATTAATTTTTTTTGGCTTGAGTGTTTTTGCTTGTGTTTGTGTTTTTTTAGGTACATTTTGATTTACAATTTGTGCTTCTTTTTTATGAATTATTTTTTTATTATTTTGATTCATATCATTGTTTAAATTTGTGCTTTCTTTATTAGTTTTTGTAAGGTCAATTATGATTTCATTTGGTTTGTCAGTTATTGACAGAGTATCTTCATTATTTTCATTTTCTGTAGATTTTTCATTTTTCGTTTCTTGCAAAATAATATTTTTGCCTGCAATGTCAGAGGCCAAATTTTTATTTGGGAAAAAAATAATTATTCCAAGAAATATAATTGCACAAACAGTTACAATTGAAGTTAATGCTACTAAGAATCCTTTATTATTATTGTTATTGCCATCTCTCATTATGTTACCTCTCTCATCTTAGCCCTAATTTTTCTTTTTAAATATTCATAACTCTTATTGTTAATTATATTTATTATTTTTGAATTTATAATATTTTTATTGAAAAAAATATCTTTTTGCCATTTAAGTATGTTTATAATTAAGTTGTCATCAATATTGCGATTTAATTTTAACCTATTTTTTATTATCTCATCATTTGCTTTTATTATAAATATGTGTTTACAAAATTTTGCAAGGTCTAGTTTAAAAAGTAGTGCGGCATTAATTATAATTTTGTCAGACTTATTTGTTAATATTATTTGTTCTATTTGTTGATATATGATGGGATGTGTTATTTTTTCTAATATTTGTAGCTTTTCTTTATCATAAAAGACTATATTGCGAAGTTTTATTCTGTCTATTTCATTTATATTATTTAATATTTTATTGCCAAATGTTTTAATTATTGTATCTTTTTTTTCTTCTAAAATGATATGACCTATTTTATCTGCATTAATTTCATAAAAATCATATTCGTTACTAATGATTTTTGACACAGTGTCTTTTCCGGTTGATATTCTACCAGTTATTCCAATTATTGATGAATGTCTCCCCATGATTTTCCAGTCTCAATATTTGTTTTTAAAGGAATCTTTAGAGGATAAGCATTTTCCATCATTTCTTTTATTATTATTTGTGCCTTTTCACATTCTTCTTCTGGTGATTCAATTAGCATTTCATCGTGTACTTGTAAGAGTATTTTTGATTTTAGATTGTTATTTTTAAATTCGTTATATACTTTAATCATTGCGATTTTCATTATATCAGATGCACTTCCTTGAATTATGCTATTTATTGCCATTCGTTCAGCACTTGTTCTTTCTAAATAATTTTGACTATTAATTTCTCTTATATATCTTCTTCTCTTTAAAAGGGTTTCACTGTATCCATTTTGCTTTACAAAATCTATTTGATTTTGTATAAAAGTTTTTATTTTAGAATAAAGATTAAAATATGAATCGATGAAATTTTGTGCTTCCTTTCTTGTAATGGATAGTTCTTGTGAAAGTCTAAAAGCTGACATTCTATAAATTATTCCAAAATTAATTGATTTTGCTATTCTTCTCATTGAAGGTGTTATATTGGTTTCATCTACCTTAAAGAGTTTTGATGCTGTTTGTATGTGAATATCTTTTTTATGAGTAAAAGCTTCAATTAGTGATTCATCTTCTGAGAGATGTGCTAATATTACAAGTTCTATTTGTGAATAATCTGCAGATATGAAAATATTGCCTTTCATAGGTTTGAATGCTGCTCTTATTTTTCTTCCTCTTTCATCTTTGATTGGTATGTTTTGTAGATTGGGTGCAGTACTTGAAATTCGTCCCGTTGCTGTTTTTGTTTGCATAAAGTTCGTATGTATTTTGTTTGTTTTTTCGTTTATAAATTCTATTAAATTATCGGTATATGTATTTTTTAGTTTTGCAAGTTGTCTGTAGTTTATGAGTTTTTCTATAGATTCATGCTGATCTTTTATTGTTTCTAGCACCTTGATGTCTGTCGAATCTTGCTTGACATTTTTTGGTACTATAATATTTAATTTTTCAAATAAAACCGTATGTAATTGTTTGCTTGAATTTAGATTAAATTTAATGCCTATACTTTGTATTACTTCATTCTCAATTGTTTTTAATTCTTGTTCAAGTTCATGGCCATATTGTGTTAAGTAGTTGCTGTCAAGGTAAATGCCATTTTCTTCCATTTCTATAATGACATTGCTAAATGGCATTTCTATGTTTCTCATTAGGCTTTCAAGGTTGTCTTCTTTGAGCTTTTTTCTCAAGATATTAAATAATCTTAAGGTAATGTCAGCATCCTCAGCAGCATAGTTGGATGCTATTTCAAGTGGTATATCTTTAAGAGTACCATGTTGTGGTACTATTTCGTCGTATTTAATGTTTTTATGCATTAGATATTTTGCTGCTAAAAAGTCAAGAGATACTTTTGTGTTTGGATCAATAACATATGCTGCTATCATTGTATCGAAATATGCAGATATGACATTAAATCCATGTCTTTTTAGTACTTTGTAATCAAATTTATAATTTTGACCAATTAATTTTGGTTGTGATTTAAAAAATTCATTAAATTTTTGTATTATGTATTCTTTTTCAATGGAATTTTTTTCTTTTGTTTCTATGGGAATATAGTAACTTTCAAATTCTTGAAATGAAACTGAAATTCCAATTATATTTGATTCGTAAATATTAATAGAAGTTGTTTCTGTGTCTATTGCTATATAGCTTGCTTTTTTTAGTTGTTCTATTAGTAAGTCCAGTTCTTCTTTTTTTAATATTGTTTTATATTTGACATTTTCTTCTTGTATTGTCTTAAGAGTATTTGCATATAATGTTGTTGATTGTAAATCTTTTGTATTTTCTTTATTTGATTGTGTTGTATTGATATCAAAGATTGATTGTTGCATGGAATTTATAATATTTTTTTTCTTTAATATAGATTTGTAAGATTTAATGAGGGTTGTTGCAGAATATTCTTCAAATAGTGAAATAATATCTTCTTTTAAATTTTCTAGTTTAAATGTTTCAAGTGATGGTAATTCTAGATCTTCTACAAGACTTATAAGTTCATAACTTAAAAAAGCATTTTCTTTTTCTCTTAGTAAGATTTCTTTGTATTTATTATTTATTAAAGATAAGTTTTTATATATTCCATTTAATGTGTGAAATTCATTCAATAATTTAGCAGCACCTTTTTGTCCAATTCCTTTAATTCCTGGAATGTTGTCAGTAGGGTCTCCAACAATGGATAAATAGTCTTTGATTTGAGATTTATTTATTCCAAATTTTTTTATAACATAATCATTGTTCATTTCTAAAAAGCTGCTATTTTCAATTTTAAATATTTTGGTTTGATTTGATATTAATTGTAATAAATCTTTGTCTGGAGAGATAATATAAGTTAAGTAATTGTTTTGTTCTGCCTTTTTTGTGAAACTGGCTATAAGATCATCAGCTTCATATCCTTGTAGTTCAAACATTGGGATATTTGCTTTTATTAATCCTTCTTTTATCCAATGAATTTGTGGGATTAGGTTGTCTGGAGGAGCATCTCTTGTTGCTTTGTAATTTGGGTATTGTTGTTGTCTAAATGTTTGTGTTTCTGAATCAAAAGTGACAATTAGATTTTCTGGGTTTTTTTTCTTTATGATAAAGAAAAGAGTTTTAAAAAAACCAATAAATGCGTTGACATTTTCTCCTTTACTATTTGTTAAAGGATTGTTTTTCATAACGTAATAGTTTCTAAAAATTATATTTAATGCATCGATTAAGTAAATTTCTTTCATATTATAACATCTAGTAAAATTGGTTCTTTATAATTAAATGAACTTTTAAAAAATTGTATTTTTGGTATTGCTTTTTTTTTAGCAAATATCTTTTTTAAGATTTTATCTGTATTTTTATATTGAGTGTGTATTATTTCTTTTAATGACAAAGTATCTTTGATTAATTTTTTAATTTCTTCTTGTATTTGTTCTTGTTTTGTTAACCATGAGTTTATGGTTGTATAATAGTTGTTGATTGAATTTAGAATTAGATCTTTTTTAGGATTTGTGATTTCTAATATATCTATTATTCCTTGAGTGATTTTTGTATTTTCGAATTCTAAGATAGCTTTTAATTTTTTTAGTTCAAGTATTAGATCTTGTAAATATTTTTTTAAGATGATATTTGTATTATCCGACAACATTGATTCCTAATTTCTTTTTAATGATAATATTATTATTATTATCTTTTTTAAGCAATGCTTTCCAAGCTGTGTGAAGATTTTTAAGGTGCTTTAAGACTTCTTGGATATTATCTATATTTTTTTCTAATGTAACACTTTCTAATGTTTTATTTAAAAAGGAGTATATTGATAATAGGTTATTTGAAATATCCCCACCATCTTCAAAATTTAGTGTAGACATTAATTCTATGATAATATCTTGTGCATGATAAACTTTTTCATCAGCTTTTGTTGTGCTTTTTGGGTCTTCATTTTTATAAAATTCTTTAGCAACTTCTAAATCTTGTATTGCTTTTTCGTAGAGCATTACTAATATTGATATTGAACTTGATGTGTTGACTTGTGTTTTTTTGTAAATATCTTCTTTTCTTAGCAAGGATTTTCTCCTAATTTAATATTTTTATTTGTTCTGCTATCTGTTCTTCTCTGAAAGGTTTTGTAATATATCCTTTTGCTCCAAGTTGTAGAGCTTTTGCAATAAGTTCTTGTTTCCCAAGTGCTGTTACCATTAATATATTTAGTTTGCGTTCAAACTTTTTGTTAAGTTCATTTATTTTTTCAAGTGCTGTAATTCCATCCATGCCCATCATAGTTATATCAAGAGTTATTAGATGAAGTGTTTCTTGTTGTTTAAATTCTTGAATAGCCTGGATACCATCTTCTGCTTCTAAGAACTCACTGAATCCTAAATTTTTTAGTATTTTAATTAAATTTTTGCGCATAAAAATAGAATCATCAACTATTAAAGCTTTTTTATTTTCTTCCAATTTCCATACTCCTCCATTTAATTTTAACATAATAGGGTATTAAAAATCATTTAATAAAGAAAGATATAATCCATTTTATATTTACTCTAAATTTTTGGATGAATAGATTTATTACTCAGTAATCCATATGGAAATTTTATATTTTTTTGTAAAATTATATTGTGGTTTTTGTAATGGGGTTTATGTAAATTATGGGTAAAGATAAAGATATAAAAGCTGAAATTTTAAGTTTAAGGGATACCATTAAAAAATGGAATAGGGAATATTATGTTGATTCGTCACCCAGTGTGGGCGATGTTACCTATGATAAGGCTCTTTTACGACTTCAATATTTGGAGAATAGGTATCCTGAATATAAAACTTTAGATTCTCCTACGCTTAAATTTGGAAGTGATCTTTTAAATGGTTTTAAAGAGGTTGAACATTCTTATCCTGTATTGAGTTTAGATAAGGCCTATGATGTTAAAGAATTATCATTATGGGTTGATAAAATGGGGTTAGAGGGTTCTAATTTGGGATTTGATATGGGAATTTCAGTTGAACCTAAAATAGATGGATGTTCAATTGTTCTTTATTATAAAGATGGAATACTTGAGAAAGCTTTAACTAGGGGCGATGGTAGAGTTGGTAATAATGTTACTGAAAATGTGAGAACAATTAAAAATGTTCCTTTATGCATTGGAGAACAGGTTGAATTGGTATTGAGAGGTGAAATTTATATTACCAAAAAGGATTTTTTGAAAATAAATCATACATTAAATGATGCTTATATTAATGCTAGAAATTTGGCTTCAGGTATATTGAGAAGAGTAGATAGTAGAGAAGTTGTTAACTTTCCCTTAGATATTTTTGTTTATGATATTTTATATTCCAGTTTGGAATTAAATACTAATCATGATGCTTTTGATAAGCTTAAACATTTTGGGTTTAAACTTAATTCTTTTTGTAAGTTTTTTTATGGTAAAAACTTGGGAGAAAATATTATTGATTATGTCAAGGAGATAGAAGAAGGGAGGGAAAATTTTGAATATGAAATTGATGGTGTTGTTTTAAAGGTTGATGATTTTAGTTTAAGAGATGTTTTGGGATATACTTCTCATCATCCTAAATGGTCAATTGCTTATAAATTTGAGTCTTTGAGAGCTGTTAGTAAGGTAATTGATATAGTTGTTCAGGTTGGACGTAGTGGTAAGATTACTCCTGTTGCAAATATAGAGAAAGTACTTATTGCAGGAGCTTTTATTACCAGTGCAAGTTTACATAATCAGGATTATATAGATTCTATTGGGTTAAATGTTGAAGATGTTGTTGCAATTTCAAGGCGTGGCGATGTGATTCCTGCTGTTGAATTGGTTGTAGAAAAACTTTCTGTTGATAATTTTAAAATTCCAAATTATTGTCCTTCATGTAAAAAGTCTTTAATAAAAGAGGGTGCCCATCTTTTCTGTATTAATATACATTGCCCTTTGAAGATTATGGGACATATAAAGTATTTTTGTAGTAAAAAATGTATGAATATTGTGGGAATTTCAGAAAAAACAATTGAGTTTCTTTTTAATATGAATTTTATATCTTCAGAAATGGATCTTTATACATTTGATTTTGATAGGCTTATTGGTCTTAAGGGATTTAATTTTAAAAGGGTAAATAAGTTAAAGCGTTCTATTGAAGAGAGTAAAAATAGACCGTTTAGAAAATTACTTCTTGCTATGGGAATTAAGGATCTAGGAATTAATACAATATTATTGTTAATCAACAATAATTTAAATTCATTTGATGCAATTAGTTTGCTTTGTCAAGATAAAAAAAATGCTCTTGTTAAACTTTTAGATATTAAGGGGATAGGAGAAAGAATAGCTTTAAATATTATTAGAGCATTTAATAATAAGATTATCCTTGATAAATTTAACTTTTTTAAGGAATTAGGATTTAAGATGCAAGAAGATAGTATGAATTGTGTTGTAGATTCTTCTTTTTTATTTGGTAAAAAATTTTGTATAACAGGGTCTTTTGATGAATATTCCAGACATGTTCTTATTGATAAAATTACTAAAAAAGGTGCTATTTTTAACAGTTCAGTTAGTAGATATTTAGATTTTTTACTTGTTGGGAAAAGTCCTGGATTAAAATTAAAAAAAGCTAATAATTTGGGCATTAAAATCCTTAGTCTTTTTGATATTAAAAATTTGGTCAATTTAGATGATTAAACTTATTTTATTATTCTTACGTTTCTAAATTCCGATGCTAAATTTTTGTATAGAGTATTTATATCACTTGTATATTCTACTTTTATTAAATTTCGAAAAAATTTTTCTTTATGTTTTAGTGATGGATTAATAAAGTGAGTTTTGACATTATATTTTGGGATTAATTTATAAATTTCCTTTGCCCTATGTAAATTTTTTGTTGGTTCTATTTCAATATAATATCCATTGGGTTTTTTAAAATCAAATTCATTACTTTGGACTTTAAAATTATAGTTATTTAAATGTGTATCTGGATATATTTTAAATTCAGCGTTTTTTATTATGGCGTTTTTATTTGTTGTTTGTATATCTTGTGTATGGGAGCCTTGTGTTATTTGTTGTGATTTTCTGTTTTTGTATTTTGTTGAATCTTTTTTTACATATTTTGTCAAACCCTCTTTAAGTTTTAAAATATCATTTTCATTATTTTTCAATCTTTTATCTAATATATTGATTTGATCTTGTTTTTGTTGAATTATATTTTTATTTTCTTTGTATAATTCTTCATTTTCTTCAATCTTATTTTTTAATGAATTTATTATTTTTTCTATTGAAAGTAAGTTATTTTCAATATTTTTGAAGCTATTGTCATGATCATTTTTGAAGTTTGTTAATTCTTGGTGAAATGCTAATAGGGTTTCTCCATTATTATTGATTTTACTATCAAGGTCACCTAATAGTTGAGTATGATTATTAAGGGAATCTTTGTTGTTATTGATTTTACTATCAAGGTCACCTAATAGTTGAGTATGATTATTAAGGGAATCTTTGTTATTATTGATTTTACTATCAAGGTCACCTAATAGTTGAGTATGATTATTAAGGGAATCTTTGTTATTATTGATTTTACTATCAAGGTCACCTAATAGTTGAGTATGATTATTAAGGGAATCTTTGTTGTTATTGATTTTACTATCAAGGTCACCTAATAGTTGAGTATGATTATTAAGGGAATCTTTGTTGTTATTGATTTTATTATCAAGGTCACCTAATAGTTGAGTATGATTATTAAGGGAATCTTTGTTGTTATTGATTTTACTATCAAGGTCACCTAATAGTTGAGTATGATTATTAAGGGAATCTTTGTTATTATTGATTTTACTATCAAGGTCACCTAATAGTTGAGTATGATTATTAAGGGAATCTTTATTGTTATTGATTTTACTATCAAGGTCACCTAATAGTTGAGTATGATTATTAAGGGAATCTTTATTGTTATTGATTTTACTATCAAGTTCACCTAGTTTATGAATGTTGTTATTAATGGAATTTTTATTATTATTGATTTTGCTATCAAGTTCACTTAGTTTATGAATGTTGTTATTAATGGAATCTTTATTATTATTGATTTTGCTATCAAGTTCACCTAGTTTATGAATGTTGTTATTAATGGAATCTTTATTATTATTGATTTTGCTATCAAGTTCACCTAGTTTATGAATGTTGTTATTAATGGAATCTTTATTATTATTGATTTTGCTATCAAGTTCACCTAGTTTATGAATGTTGTTATTAATGGAATCTTTATTATTATTGATTTTGCTATCAAGTTCACCTAGTTTATGAATGTTGTTATTAATGGAATCTTTATTATTATTGATTTTATTATCAAGTTCATTTAGTATAGGATTTTCTGAGTTGAAATATTCTTGTTCTTGAATATATGTATCGTATGTATTTTCTGTGGGTGGGTAATTGTAACTTTCATTTGGTATATATTCTTTTTGATTGTCTTCATATCTTTGTTCATTGTAATCATTATAATCATTGTTTTTTGCTTGATAAGATCCTTGATAAGGATCATTTAGTAAATTTTCTTTTGTATTTATTAAATATTTTATTCTTTCAATTTCTTCTTTTAAACTTTTAATTAGCATTGCATATTCTTCATTCTTTCTTTTGATTGATTCTATATTTGTGTCGTTTAAAAGATTTTCTATGTTTGTTATTTTTTTTTCATAGTTTTTGATTCTAAGTTTTAAGATGTCTATATTTTTTATGAACCAATCATCATCCATATTGTTTTGTTCGAAATCGGAATCTTTTGTAAAAATGTTATTTCTTATTTGTCTGTTATTTGCTATTTGGATTTGTGATGAATCTTTGAAATTAAGTTTATTAGGTTTCTTTTTTAATGTGTTTATATCATTTTCTTTTGAAACTTGATTTTGTTTGAAATCAATGGTTTCTTCTTCATTATTTTGATTGTTAAAGTCTTCATTTAGATCTTCTCTAGGAATATAAATTTTTGAATGGTTGAACATGTAATCTTTAGTTATGTGTTGTTTTTGTTCTCCGAAAAGTAATGTACACGAGATCAACATAAAAATTTTATAGATCATTGAAGCTATTTTTTTATTTTTACCCATAAACATTAGACCTCATGAATATTATTTGATATTCATTTTAATTTTGATATTATCATAGTTTTTTAAATTGATCAAAAGAAAATAAGATTATTTATGTAATAATTATGAATTATTTTCGTAATTATTGTAGTTGTAAATTACAATTTAGTATTTAGTCCATATTGAGTTATATGTGAAATAACATAATTGAATTAATTTAATTATCAAGTCATATTTTAATTTACAATAGTAATTTTATTGGTATTGTGCCATAATGATACCAATAGAAGAGAAATTATGGATTTTAACTTCTCGTTTTGCTTAATTTTTTATGAAATTAGAAAATATGGATGAAGTTTGGGCTTTGCCAGTTTGTTGTAATATTAAAAATTCGATTATTGAAGATTTTAAGGTGTCAGATGAATATAAAAATCAAGTGTTTAATATAAGTTATAAAGATAATATTATCTTAAAATTTATTGATATCATTGATTATCATGAATTTAATTTAAAACTTTTTGATAATAATATAGCTTTTGAAGGGCAAGTGCCTTTAGTGTTATATTCTGATAACCTAGATACTTTATTAGAAGCAGAATCAAATGTTATTTTGGAATTAAGACCTATTGAACAAAATGATATTTGTTGTAGTTTGAACCTTAAAGAATCAGATGAATTTAAAGTTTATACTTCGCATTATGAATTTTCTGATTATTTCAATTGTTGTAGTGACTTTATTTTAGTGAAAGTATTCTTTAGTGATGATAATTTAATAATTGATGCTGATCTTGATAATATTGCATTGGTTAAGCAGATTATTAGTGATAGCTTTTGTATTTCTAAAGATAAGATTATTATTAATCCTATTAATAATAATTGTGTTAATATTTTATTTCCCATTGTTTTTAATGCTGTTATGCAAGGTATAGTTATTTCTAAAAAACTTGGTCTTAAGGTTAATGTTATTTATTATAAAAGGCATTTTTTAATAGCAGAATCTTTAAAGTTAAAATTTTCTGTTGTAAATTACTTGTCAACTGAAAATAGGCTTAATAAGATTATGTTAGAGCTTAAAATTAATAGACCGTTGAATTTTTTATATAAATTTTATTTTAATTATCTTAATAAGATTTTTAGTAATTTATTTTTTGATGTATTAGTACATATTGATCTTATATCTATTAATAGTAATTCTATTTTTTTTTGTGATAGTTATTTTTTATTTGGCATTTCTGCTTATAGTTTTATTTATTCGAATTTTTATAGTCTTGCGGCTAGTCTATCACTTGAACCTCTCAATTATTTGCTTGGTTATGTGAAGAGCGAATATAATATCTTTTTTAAGCTTTTTAATGAGATGGATTTAAAAAATTCTATTATGCGTAAGTCGTCTTCTATAAGTTTAAATAATGAATATAATATCTTAGATGTGAAGAGAAAAGGCGTAGGATTTGCCTTTTTAAATTTAGATTCTAATATAGATTTTGCTTTATTAGATATTGGTAATTTAACTATTTCTATGAATTTGTATAAAGATAAATTAGATGTATTTATTCCTTATAAAATTATAGATATTAATCTGGTGAATTATTTGAAGAATGTTTTAGCCAAAGCTTTTAATTTGTCTTATAGTTGTGTCAACTTTATTGTTGGTGATTCTTTTAAAGGTAATATTGGATTTTCTGGGTCCTTGTTAAAGGAGTCTTATCTTATTGAAAGAGCAATTTTAACTATAAAAGAAGAGCTTTCTAGTATAATTGATGATGAGGGAAAAAGAGAATATCCAGTTATAGTTAGTAGGGATTTTGTTGTAGATATAGATACAAAATTTTATGTTGCTTGTTCTCTTGAAGTTGATGTAATAATACATTCTTTTCATATTATATTTAGTAATGTTAATTTTTTTGTTGAAAATGGTAAATTTGATAAGCTTAGGGTAAATAGCAAACGTGCATTTTCCATTTTTGGTTTGGCAGTTGATTACGTTTTTGGAAATATTACTTATGATGTTATTGATTCTGTAGGACTTGAGTTTATTGAAGATGGTGAATTTATTTTTTCTTTTAGGGCATTATTTATTGCATCTGTTTCTGCAATTAAATCATCATTAATTCAAGCTTTTGATTTTGATATATGTAAAACACCTATTGAGCTTAAAAGTATTTTAGATGATTGGAGTGTAAAAATTGATACTAATTAGCTTTAATTTGAATGGAGAAAACCTTTCAAAGAGTATTGGACTTTCTTTGAGTACTAAAGAGCTTTTAATTAGTGTTTTTTATTCAGGTGAGAGAAATTTGATTGAAAGAATGAATAAAAGATTTTCATTAGTTCTTTTGGATTTAAAACCGGTGTATTCATCTTTAGTACCAGCTTTTATGTTAAATGGGCGTAGTATTATTACTGTTGAGGGCTTGGAGAATACAACCTTTTATAATACATTAATTAAAGTTTTATTGGAGAGTGATTTTGGATTTTGTGACAGTTGTTTTGCATCCAATGTATTATTATTTTATTATTTTTTAAAACGTAAGGTTATAATTAGGACTGATATTTTAGGATATTATAGTACATTAAAGTGTCATTGTCTTGATGTTAATACCTTTTTAGACCTTTATTTACGGTTGGAAGAATTAGAGAAAAATGAGTAGTGTGAAGGTGTATTATCCTGAAAATTTTAATGCGCTTGTTAGTTTATTTCAGGAAGGTTCAAAAAATTATATAATTTATAATGAAATTGATTTTCATAAAAATTCTGAAATTTTTATGAAAAATGACTTTGATAGCTTTTTTATAATAAATAATTTTGAAAAGTTTAATAAGATTTTTCTTAGAAGTAATTTTTTGGAAATAGGTCCATGTGTTACTTATGATGCGGTTTTGCAATTTGGAGAGAGAAATATTCCACGTTTATTTTATGAGTTTATTTCTATGTTAAACGATAGAATATGTCTAAATAGCATTAATATTGCTAATGGCTTTTATTATAAGAACACAATTTTTGATTTATATCCTTTATTGTTAAGTCTTGATGCTCAGATTGAATTTAAGAATATTTTGACTAAAAAGAACTATACTTATAATGCTTATAGCATTAATAGGGATGATTATATACAAAATCGTCATGCTTTGTTTTTAAGTAAATTAAAATTTCCAATTACAAATTTGTGGAATAAGAGTTTTTATAATAGAATATTTGACTATGCTTTTTCATTTAATTTTTTAGATGAGATAAATATTATTTTTATTTGCGTTTTGTTGAATGTTAAAAGGAATATTATAAGTGATTTTCTGATGAAAATATTTTATAATGACAAGGTTATTACTTTAAGAGATTTTCAAGTTTTACTTTTAAACAAAACTTTGCCTTTATCTTTAGTTGAGATTGAAGATTCTCTTAGAATGTTAGATAAGAGTATTCGTGATGTTAAAAATTTTAGTTTGGAAGAGAGAAGTTTGAAACTTATAAAAAATTTTTATTTTGATATATTGTTTAATTTTTAGTCTTAAAAAATTAGCATTATTAAAAATTGTTGGTTTTTGGGGTTAGTTTTAATAGAAAGGCAATAGAATTTAATTTATCAATTTGTTTTTATGCATTATAATATTTATTTGTTAGTAATTTAATCAAAAAATAATTATTCAAATAAGGGGCTTAAGCTTATGGTTAAAAAAGAGGCTACAATTAAGGCTGTTAATGGTTTACATGTTAGACCAGCATCAACATTTGTCAAAAAGGCTAAGGAGTATGCTAGTGATGTAACTATTGAAGCTGATGGAAAATCTGTTAGCGGCAAAAGTTTGTTTAGATTGCAAACTCTAGAGTTATCTTCTGGTAAGAAGCTTATGGTTTGTGCTGATGGTGATGATGAGGAGAGAGCTGTTAATGAACTTGTTGAACTTATTGAATCTTTTAAAGAATAAGTGTGGAAGGTTAATATGACTTTATCGGGGAAAAGAATATCTAAAGGGATAGGTATTGGAGAAGCACTTTTTATCAAGAAAGATTTTGATAAATTAATTGATAAATCAAAAATTACTTCTTCACAAATTGATGGTGAGATAAAAAAGTTTAATGATGCTAAGTTAAAGGCTATATCTGTGTTAAGAGACCTTACAAAAAAGGTTGTATCTCAGCTTGGAGCTGATAAGGAAGGCATTTTTGAAGGACAGATGTTAATTATTGAAGATGATGAGCTTTCTGAGTCTGTTATAAATTTTATTAAGAATGAAAATTGTGGTGCTGCTTATGCTGTTTATCTATCTTTTAAAGAATTGATAGCAAGTGTAGAAAGATATGCAGATGTTTATTTAAAAGAGAGAGCTTCTGATTTTAAAGACATTAGAAATAGACTTATTGCAAATATTTTAGATAAGGTAGTTGATCTTGCTGAGGTTAAGAGAGATGTGGTTTTAATTACTGAAGAATTAACACCTTCTGATACGATGCAGGTTGATTTAAGTTATGTTAAGGGTTTTGTCACCACGGTTGGTGGTGAAACTTCGCATGCTGCTATTTTAGCAAGAACAATGGGACTTCCAGCTCTTGTGATGTCACCTTTAGATATTGATAAAATCAAAGAGGGTGAACAGTTGATAATTGATGGACTCTCTTCAATAATTATTAGTAATCCTTCATCTAGTGAACTTGATAAATATGCTCATAAGATATTAAAACATAATGAACATGAGAAAGAGCTTTTTGAATTGAAAAATCAAGATGCAGTAACAAAAGATGGTATTAAAATATTTCTAAAGGCTAATATTGGAACTCCAACAGATATTTTTTATGTTAATAAATATGGACTTGATGGTATAGGGCTTTTTAGGACAGAATTTTTATATATGGAGTCTTTAAAGCCGCCTACAGAAGATGAGCAGTTTGAAGCTTATAAAAGAGTTGTTGAGAATATTGAAAAAAAAGGTGTTGTTACTATTCGTACTCTTGATATTGGAGGAGATAAAGAAATTCCATATTTTAATTTTCCAAAGGAAGAAAATCCTTTTCTAGGATATCGTGCTCTTAGAATGTATATGGATTATGAAAGTTTGATCCAAAGTCAATTTAATGCAATTTTTAGAGCTAGCCATTATGGCAAAGTAAGGATTATGGTTCCTATGCTTGCTAGGTATGAGGAGCTTGAAATAATTAATCATTTTGTAGATAAAGCCAAAACAAATTTAAAATCTAGGAACTTACCTTTTGATGAAAATTTAGAAGTTGGATGTATGATAGAAGTTCCTTCTGCTGCTTTATTAGCATCTGAACTTGCTGATAAATTGGATTTCTTTAGTATTGGTACCAATGATTTAACTCAGTATACTTTGGCTGTAGATAGGGGTAATCAGAAAATATCAAATTTATATGATAAATATAATCCTGCTGTTTTAAAATTGATCAAGAATGTTTTTGATGCTGGTGATAATGCTGGTATTGATGTTTCTGTTTGTGGTGAACTTGGAGGAGATGAAGCTGGAGCTTTAATTCTCATTGGACTTGGATTTAAATCTCTGAGTATGGTTCCTAGTGCTTCTCTTAGGATTA
Organism: Borrelia hispanica CRI; assembly: GCF_000500065.1. NCBI lineage: Bacteria > Pseudomonadati > Spirochaetota > Spirochaetia > Spirochaetales > Borreliaceae > Borrelia > Borrelia hispanica. Next base: position 53,889 of record NZ_AYOU01000121.1, read on the forward strand.
AGTATTTGCTTAGAAAATATACTATGTCTGATTTGAATGAGTTGGCAATTAAAGTTTTAAATAGCAAATCAGAATCAGAGACTTTAAAATTTTTAGATAAATATATAGGAGATTAACTTATGGGATTTTTAGGTTTTTTTAAAAAGGTGGCTACTTTAGATTTGATAGCTCCTGTTAGTGGAAAAGTTGTTTCAATTGACAAGGTTCCAGATGAGGCTTTTGCTGAAAAAATAGTTGGTGATGGAATTGCAATTATGCCTACTGGAAATGAACTTGTTGCACCTTGTGATGGGAGTATTGGTAAAATTTTTAAAACTAATCATGCATTTAGTCTTGAAACCAAAGAAGGAATTGAAATTTTTGTGCATTTTGGTATTAATACTCTTAATTTGAATGGTAAGGGATTTACAAGAGTTGCTGAGGAAGGTATGAGTGTTAAGCAGGGTGATGTTATTATTAGGCTTGATCTTGAGTATTTAAAAGCCCATGCAGAGTCAATAGTTACTCCTGTTGTTATTGCAAATTCTGATGAAGTTTCAAGCATTGAATATGTGTTTGGCAAGCTTGATGATGGTTCTGAATATTTTGTCTCTTCTACTACTACTTTAAATGAAGATATTGAGACTAAAATACTTCAAGCTAGTCCTGTTGAAGCGGGAAAAGATATAGTTCTTAGAGTTAAAAAGTAAGTTCGCAGACTCATGTGTCTGCGAACTTACTTTTATTATATATTGCTTTCTAACATTTCATTTATTATGTTTATAAATTGATTTGGATTTTTACTTGGCAGTCCTGAAGTTATTATTGCTTCTTCAAGAAGAATGATGCTTATTTTTTCTAAGGTTGTATCATCTAAATTTTTTAAATTTTTAATAATTTTATTGTTTGGATTAAGTTCAAGAATGGGTTTTGTTTCTTTAACTTCTTGTCCCATTGATATCATGATTTTTTGCATTTGATAAGTAGGATCAGTGCTGTCAATTATTATTGCTGATGGTTCTTGTATGAGAGTTGCTGATAATGAAACATCTTTAACATGATCTTTTAAGATTTCTTTTATTTTAGACAGTATGTCTTGAAATTCTTCTTCTATTTTTTTGAAATTTTCATCTTTTAATTCATCACTTGTTTCATTTTTATTTATTGCTTTTAATTTAATGCCCTCATATTCTGTTATGAAATTTAAAATAGCTTCGTCAATCTCATCATCCATAATGAGAGTTTCGTATCCTCTATCTTTATAAGCATTTACAATAGGGTTGATTTTAAGGATATTTTCTTTGCCTCCAGTTATGTAATATATGCTTTTTTGTTCTGCAGGCATTCTATCTTTATATTCTTTTAGTGATACAAATCCATTTACATTAGAAGATTTGAATCTAATTAGAGATATTAGTTTGTTTCTATTATCAAAATCTGAATAAACCCCTTCTTTTAAACATCTTCCAAATTCTTTAGAAAATTCATTGAATTTGGTGGAGTCGTTTTCACTTAATTTTTCAAGCTCACTAAGTATTTTTTTTACAGAAGATGCCTTTATTTTGGCTAATGTTTTATTTTGTTGTAAAATTTCCCTACTTACATTTAGGGGTAAGTCTTGGCAATCTATTATTCCTTTTATAAATCTTAAATAATTTGGAAGCAGACTATCAGCAGAATCTGAAATAAAAATTCTATTTATAAATAATTTTACGCCAGGTTTAGTATTTGGATAGTATAGGTCATAGGAAGCTTTGCTTGGAACATAAAAAAGATTTGTGTATTCAATACTTCCCTCGGCTTTTGTATGGATATGAATTAATGGATTCTCATAATCAAAAGTTAAATTTTTATAAAATTCATTGTATTCTTCATTAGAGATTTCATTTTTATTTTTTGTCCAAATAGCTGTTGTATCGTTTAATTTATCTTCTTTCTCTTCAAATCCCTCTTGTTTACCGTCCTTCATTATAGGTTCTCTATATTTAATAAAGATAGGGTAACTTATGTGATTTGAGTATTTTTTTATAATTTCTTGAATTTTCCATTTGTTAGCATATTCGGTTCCCTCTTCATTAAGGTGAAGTATTATTTCAGTTCCATTCTCATCTTTACTTGTTTCATTGATTTCATATCCTGTTTTGCCATCACTAGACCAAATATATGCAATATTGTCTAGAGCTTTTTTTGTTATAACCTCAACTTTGTCTGCCACAATAAAAGCACTGTAAAAACCAACACCAAATTGTCCAATTAGGCTTGCAGCTTTTTTTTCATCTTTTTTTAAGTTGTTAATAAATTCTTTAGTTCCTGATTTTGCAATTGTTCCGAGGTGATTAATTAAATCCTCTCTGTTCATTCCAATTCCATTATCTTTTATTGTGATGGATTTTTCATCAAAATTTATATCTATTCTGGGATCTAATTTTATATCTTTAAATTTTTCATCTGTGATGTTTAAAAATTTAAGTTTATCAATAGCATCAGAAGCATTTGATATTAATTCTCTTAAAAATATTTCTTTATGTGAGTAAAGAGAATGTATGATTAAATAAAGTAAATCATTGACTTCTGTATCAAATTGTTTTTTCATAGAATTCTCCTATCTTGTATTCGTTTAATCTTTACTTTTTTTATAATATAACATAATCTAAAAATAATGAATAAATAATTTTTTTATGAAAAAAATTACGATAGGGGATAATGCAATGGATATTGGTATTTATGGACTAGGAGTTATGGGTAGTAATTTGGCATTAAACATTGCCGATAATGGTTTTAATGTTTATGTTTATAATAGGGATAATGAAAAAACAGAAGTTTTTCTTGCAAATAATTCGCATAAAAAAATTAGTGGTGTAAGTGATATTGAGACTTTTATTGGAAGTTTAAAAAAACCCAGAAAGATTATTTTAATGGTATCAAATTCGGCTGTTGATGAAGTTATTGAGCAAATTTTACCTTTTGTTGAAAAATTCGATATTATTATTGATGGTGGCAATTCTTATTATAAAGATACTATAAGAAGAGAGCAAGAATTATCTTCTAGGGATATTTATTTTGTTGGGCTTGGAATTTCAGGTGGTGAGAGAGGCGCAAGATTTGGAGCTTCTTTTATGTATGGAGGAAATAAAAAAGCTTATGAATTAATAGAACCTATTTTAAATAAAATAGCTGCTAAGACTAATGAGGGGGATGTTTGTTCTGCTTATTTAGGCAAAGATGGAGTTGGACATTATGTAAAGATGGTTCATAATGGAATTGAATATGCCGATATGCAACTTATTGGTGAAGCATATTTTTTTATGAAGCGGGCTTTTAATTTAGATAATTTGAGAATTGCTGAAGTATTTGATAAGTGGTCAGAAGGTGAGCTATCTAGTTATTTGATAGAAATAACATCTAAAATTTTAAAATATAAAGAGAATAATGAATATTTAATTGATAAAATTTTAGATGTTGCAAATCAAAAAGGTACTGGAAAGTGGGTATCAATTGAAGCTTTGCATTTAAATGTACCAGCAAATTTGATTTTTGAATCTATGTTTGCAAGATCTTTGTCAGTATTGAAACATGAACGAGTAATTGCTAGTGATATCCTTAAAATGGATGTGGAGTGTGTTGAATTTGATCTGAGTGATTGGATTTTAGATCTCTATTATTCTCTTTTAGTTGCTAAAATATTAGCTTATTCTCAAGGATTTATGATTCTTAAGAATGCATCAGCTAATTATGTTTGGGATTTGAATTTAGGAAAAATTTCTTTAATTTGGAGAGAAGGTTGTATTATTAAGAGTGTTTTTTTGGATAAAATTAAGTTAGCTTATGATAAAAATCCACATCTTATTAATTTGCTTTTTGATGATTATTTTTTGGATATAATAAAGAATCATCATAAATCTTTAAGACGTATAGTTTCAAAGGCCAGTGAAATTGGGATACCATTGCCAGCATTTTATGCAAGTCTTTCTTTTCTAGACTCTTATGCTACTAATTATTTGCCAGCAAATTTAATTCAGGCCCAGAGAGATTTTTTTGGTGCACACAGCTTTGAGAGAATAGATTCAAATAGGGGTGAATTTTTTCATAGTAGTTGGGAATAATTTAGGTTATGTGTTTAAATATAATATTTAATGAATATTCCTCCTATTATATTTATTTTAAATCCTGCATAAAGATAATGGTATGCGATAGATTGTGGACTTGATACAAATTCTATTGAAGGTGCTATTTTAAATCCAATTTCTATATGTTCTGTTATATCGTAAAAAATAGCTATTGGAATTCTAAATCCAAAACCTATTTCCATGCTTTCAAAATTTGATTTGTGGGATGATATGTGTATGTTTCCTCCAATTCCTGTTCCGATAGATAATTTTTCTATTAATGATATTATAAATATTAAATCAATGGCCGAGAGTACAAATACATTGAAATCATATTTTTTAGATTTGAGTATACTTTGTGGTAATTTAATCCCATTAGTTCCTCCATAGCCTATTTCAATATCAATAAATGGAAATGACATGATGTAATTAAATATTGGATTTCCAATGCTTCCACCAAATCCTATTGTTCTATCTAAATATGAACTTTTACCAAATGAATTAATCCACATACTTGATGTTAGTATTATTAGCATTATTTTTTGCATGATGTCCCCAACAATTCATGTTTTTATCTCATTATATTTTATTTTTAATGATTAATAAATTTTATATGAAAATCTTATTAATTGAATTTTTTGATAGTTAATGTTAATGATATTTTGTATTTTTTATGCAACCCAAAGTTTTATACCAAGTCCAGCAAATACTTCCCATTTGTGTTTTGGATAATCATTTCCTATTCCCCATATGTTTATTCCTGGGCCTACTTTTAAAAATAAATCAAAATGTCTTTTGATAATTGGTAAAATTAAGGATAGCGAAATTTTGATACCTATATTTGTTGAATTATATATTTTATGTGTTTTTTGCCATTTAGATATCCACCATAACCCATAAATTCCTATTCCAAGTGATGTATTTATGGGTTTAGGTTTGTTAAATGAGTTTGATGAGAATATATTGAATTCTATAGATGTAAATAATGTATGAAAATTTTGGAATAGATTTTTGAGTCCATTGTAAATTCCAAATTCTATTTCGATGTTTTTTGCTAAAGTAAGTTGTATTGCATTTGGAAATGGCCCTAGTATTCCAATTCCAAAATAACCTTTGTTTTTTGGATGTTTATCTTTTGCTGCGCTATTAAAACAATTTATTAATATAAAAAATAAAATTATTTTTTTCATTTGATAATGAATCCTCTCATCTTAAGTGTATGCTTAATTTTAAAACAAACGTAACCAATATTAGTTATTATTTTATATAAAATTTATATTGTCAAATTTTAAGTAAGGTTGTATTATAGCAGTTTACTTATTTGCTGTACATTGCGTTAGAATTGGCTTGTATTTATTATTTTATTTATAAAGAGAAGTCATTGATACTTCTCTTTATAAATTTATGTAAACCAATACCTAATACCAAGAGTAGCAAATATTTCCCATCTAAATCCAGCTCCTCCATTCCAAATATTTATTCCAAGACCAGGTGCTACTTTTAAAAATACGTCAAATTTTTTTATAAATATTGCAAGATTTAATATTAGTGGCAATCTGGCTCCTATGCTTATTGGACCACTATTTGTGTGTGTATGACTCCATCTGGAGAACCATATTGTTCCATAGCCGCCACCACCAATCGAAAAGTTAAGCATTTGATTTAATCCTTTAAAAGTATGCATATAAAATATGTAGTCTATCGCAAGAAATAAAGTTTGCCAATCTTTAAAAAGATTGTTTGCTCCATTATAAATTCCTAAGTCTATGTCAAAGTTTTCAATGTTAAATTCTAATGCAATTGGAAATGGTAATAAAATTCCTATTCCAAAATTACTTCTTGCTGTTGAATTGGCAAAAGCGGAAGTTGACAATAATAACAATATTAAGATAAATATATTTTTTTGTTTCACGGGTTCTCCTTTAATATAAAGATTTAATATATAAATTTAATTCTGGATTGATATAATTCAATTTATTGTAATAAAGAAAATGTATTTATTATAGGCAGTTTAGATTATTACGTGTTGTTATTTTTTAATTATTGATTGGCATTTATATTTTTTTTTTATATTTTGTAGGATAATTGTATTAGGATGTATTTTTGTTATGTGTAATATTTGAACGTTTGATATTTGTTTAGTATTGAGGTTTTTGATTTATAATTGATACATAATGGTGTTTTTAGGTACATAAATTTAAATAAAACCTATGAAAGTTATTTTAGTTAGTTATATTATTAAGAGGCACTTATGGAATTAGAGGTAGATATACAAGATACATTAAATCAGTATCTTCTATTTAGTTTAGATGAGCTTTATGCAATTGAGATTAAATATGTTGTTGAAGTATTAGAATATACTAAAATCTCAAAGATACCAAGAACTCCTGATTATATGGCAGGAATAATCAACAATAGAGGAAAGATAGTTCCAATAATTGATATTAGAAAGCAATTTGGCATGGAAGAGCGTAAAGTTAGTGATGATGAGGTTAAGAAAAAAGAAATTAATACTTCAAATATTATTATATTGACTTTAACGTATGAAGGCGATGAATTGAATCTTGGAATTTTAGTGGATCATGTTAAAGAGGTTCTTGAGTTAAGTTCATCGGATATCGATGATGCTCCAAGGATTGGTTCGGGTTTCAATTCAAAATTTATATCTGGTATTGGTAAACATAATGATAAATTTGTTGTTATTCTTGATATAAAAAATTTGTTTGATATTAAAGAACTCTCTCAATTTAAAAATACTACAATAAATGGTCCTGATGACGAGTAGGAGCTTTGAGTGTTATGATTTATAAACCAGAAGGGGAACTTGTAGTAAATAATATTTTTAAAGTTAAGGAAGATCTGCTAAATATTCTGAAAGATATGAAAGAAAAAGAAACATTAGTAATTAATCTTGCAAACGTAGAAAAAATAGATGTTACTTTTATACAAATCTTATATGCTTCTAATAAGTATGCCAAGGATAGGAATTTATTTATAAAGATAGAATATCCTTCTGATGAGGTTTTAAGTTCATTAATATATGGTGGATTTTTAATAGATATTGAGGATGTTGATAACTTGGATTTGGGCCTTAGTTTAATTGAATTTTAATTTTATGTGTTTAAGGGCAATTTATGAATAGTAGTGATATGATTGATAAATTTAAGGATTCTTTTAAAGAAGAGTCTATAGAGAATATTTCAGATATTGAACATGCACTTCTTAATATTGAATTTGAATCGGGAAAAGAGGTTATCAATTCTATTTTTAGGAATTTTCATACAATAAAGGGTAGTGCAGGGATGTTTGGTTTTAATTTTACAGCTTCTCTTGTGCATGAAATAGAGACGATTCTTGATTCTATCAAGGTGGGTGTTAATAAATTTAATCAAAGTACTGTTGATGCTACTTTGATGGCGGTTGATTTTATTCGTGAACTCATTGAGGGAGATGAAGCTATTGATGAGATTGTATATAAGACCCGTGAAAACAGTTTAATAGATGCAATTAAGAAGGGACTTGGTATTAATATTGGTGTTGCTAAAGATATGGTTTTAGCTACTAATAGTAAAATTCAAAATTCATCAATTAATTTGGATTCTCAAGAAGCAGAATTAAATTTGTCTTTAAATCAAAATAAATATGAAGATGAGGCTTTGAATGTTGAGATTAAAGTGTATAGGATTCTTTTTATTCCTTCAAGGGGAATTTTATTTCATGGGCACAAACCAATTAATTTGTTAAAAAAGTTATTGAATTTGGGAAATGGACAAGTTAAGGCTAGAGTAAAAAATATTCCTGATCTGGAATTGATATCTCCTGATAATGTTTATGTTGAGTGGGAATTAAAGTTGGAGACGGGAGAGAGTAAAAGTACTATCGAGGATGTTTTTATATTTGTGGATGGACAGTCGACATTTGTTATTGAGGAAGTTGATGCATCTTATGAGATAACAGATGATTCTTTTTTATTAAATAATGTAACTCAAAATGTTAATGAGATGTTTTCTGAGCAAGAGCAAAATTTATCAAATTCACAAGAATTATATAATAAAATGGCCTTTAATAGTGGCGAACATAATGTTAATGATGATAATGCTAAGAGTAAAGTAAATATTGCAAGTATTAAAGTTGATTCAAAAAAATTAGATCATTTGGTAAACCTTGTTGGTGAACTTGTGACGATTCATTCTAAGCTTGCTAAAGAGGCTGAGACTAGTAATAATAATGTTTTAAATTCAATTTCAGCTGAATTTTCTTTGCTGATTAATGAACTTAGAGATTATACTACAGGACTTAGAACAGTTCCTATTGAGATTTTATTTGTCAAGTTCCAAAGAATAGTTAAAGATTTGTCTGTTCAGCTTGGTAAGTCAATTCATTATTATTCTCAAGGTGGTGATACCGTTCTTGATAAGAGTATTATTGAAAGGTTAAATGAGCCTTTGGTACACTTAATTAGAAATTCAATCGATCATGGAATTGAACTTGATGAAGAGAGAGTAAAGGCAGGAAAGAAGTCCCATGGAATAATTAGGCTTTCTGCACAACAATCAGGTGATTCTGTAATTGTTGTTATTGAAGATGATGGTAGGGGACTTGATAAACATAAGATAATTAAGAGAGCTATAGAGAAAAATATAATATCTGAGGCTATATCTAGAACTTTATCTGATATTGATATTTATAATTTAATTTTTGAATCTGGATTTTCAACAGCTGATGTTGTTACAAATATATCGGGTCGTGGTGTTGGAATGGATGTTGTTAAAAAACAGGTAGAGTCTCTTAGAGGGAATGTAGTTATTGAGAGTGAGTTTGGTAAATATACCCGAATAAAATTAATTTTTCCTTTGACCTTAGCAATTATTGAAGGATGGCTTGTTAGGGTTTGCGATCAGTATTTTATTGTTCCTTTGTCTAATGTTGAATCTTGTCTTGAGGCTGATAAATTGGATTCTAGGGTATACGGACTTGAAAGTGGTAGTAATGTCATGAATTATAGGGGAAGTATGATTAGCTTCATAAGGTTGAGGGAATTTTTTGAAATATCTAATGCAAAAAGTAATAGTGAACATGTTGTTGTTGTTAACACAAATAGTGGTAAAATAGGAATTGTGGTAGATGAGGTTTTAGGGCAACATCAAACCGTTATAAAAACTTTAGGTAAGATTTATTCTAAAGTAGAAGGAGTTTCTGGAGCTACAATACTAGGAGATGGCAGTTTGGCATTAGTCATTGATGTTGATAATATAACTAAAATTATAAGGTAGTATATTCTTAGAGTAAGATATCTTGGTTTTTATAAAGGTAGGTTTATATTAAATAATAATAATGAAAATATTGGTAATTGATATTCAAGGTCTTATAAGACAGGTTTTTGTTAGAGCCTTTTCTAAGGATGCAGATGTTGAGATATTAAATCCAGGTTCTAATCCTTTAAATCTTATTAATATTTTTTTGCAAAAATTTCCTGATGTAGTTATTATTGATGAAAATACGGCTAAGTCACATTTTGGAAATGCACTTAACAATGTTCTTAATAATATTTCACTTCCTGTTATTTTTATAGCAGAGAATGAAGTTTATCCAAAATTTGGTTTTCTTGATTCTAAAAAGGATAAGATTAAATTAATAATCAATAAACTTAATTTTAAACTTACAGTTAATTTATTTAGAAGTGATTATTTAGATTTAATCAAATCAGAAATTAAGAAATTAGTAGATCATAAGTTTGTAGCTTCTTTTGAAAGTAAGAGAATAAAATCTCCTGATTTTTTTGAAAAAACTGAAAGTAAAGAGTCTGAGAGAGATATTACTAATATAACCAAAAGTTATAAAGTGGCAGATGTTATTAATGTTTCTCCTAAAAATGGTCCAGATGTTATTCTGAAGTATCAAGGTGTAATTAATAAAAATAAGACAGGAAAAATTATTTTTGTTGGGGCTTCAACTGGTGGTACTGAGGCTTTAAGAGTTTTTTTAAAATTATTCAAAAAAGATTCTCCTCCAATTGTAATTGTGCAACATATGCCTGGGGGTTTTACAACATCTTTTGCAAAAAGTTTGAATAATGAATTTGAAGTTGATGTAAAAGAAGCTGAAGATGGAGATATTTTAAGACCTGGTCTTGTAATAATTGCAAATGGTCATTATCATTTAATTGTGAAATATGCTAATGGAAATTATTTTACTCATCTAATTGATGGGCCTCCAGTTAGCAGACATAAACCTTCCGTTAATGTGTTATTTCGTTCTGCTGCTATGTATGCAGGAGAGAATGCCATTGGAGTTATGCTTACGGGAATGGGGGATGATGGTGCTAGTTGTATGCTTGAAATGAAAAATAGTGGTGCATATAATATTGCACAAGATCAATTAACTTCTGTAGTATTTGGTATGCCTATGGAGGCAATCAAGATAGGTGCTGTGGATAAGGTCCTTCCTTTAAATAAAATATCTGAGTGTATTTTAAGGAGATCTTAATGGAAAATAATGATAAATTTTTGGATATTGATTCGCACATTAATAAGGTATTAACAGAACTTGAAACTTTTGATAATCGTTCAAGGCAAGTTTATGCAAGCTTAAGTAAATCAATTCCTAGGTTAATAGAAAAACTTTCTAAAGATATTAAAGATTTGTCTTTTAATATTGGGTTTATTTCTGATCTTGATGTTGATAATGACTATTCTTTAAATAATTTTATATCTAAAGTAATAAGCGTACTTAATGATTTCGTATTTTATTTTAATTCGTCAACTGAGATTCTTGAGTCTCAATTTAGTATAATACGGGATAAGGTTAAGGATATAGAAATTCTTGAAGATGTAATTGAAAAAATGAAAAAAAGTTCTATCGATATGGAGATAATGTCGATTAATACACTGACTGTTGCCATGAGAGCTGGGAGAGCTGGCGGTGCTTTTTCTTATATTACAAATGAGATTAAAACCTTAACTCAATCTATGATTAAGCAAGCAGATCAGCTAACTAGTAAGGGTAGAGATATTAAGGTTGGACTTGATCGGGCTAAAGAGCAGGTACTTGAAAATAATACAGCTGAGAATAAAATTCTTGAAGAATTTAAAGAGGATTTGATAAAAAATATCGATGAATTTGCAGGAAGTATTGGAGAGGTTATTGCATTTTATGATAATGTATTAAAAATACTTCATGAATTTAAATTTAAATTTGTAAATGCTGTATCTTATCTACAATTTCAAGATCGACTTACTCAGTCTTTACATCATTTAAATGTTATGTATTCTAGCATTGATGTTTTTAAATTTAGGGATATAAGTGAAATTCAAAAATTAAAAATTTTATCTGTTTTTACAGATTCTTCTAGAATGATAATTAGGGATGTTATTTCTAAATTAGACGAAAATTGTATGGCTTTTGAAGAATTTATTGATACATCTATTTCTTCTATTCAAGTCATTAATGATTTAAAGTCAGATAATTCTTCATATGTTGATATTTCAAAGTCTGTTGAATCTTGTTCTATTATCTTATCAAATTTACTTAGGAGAATAGATGATGTTGAGAAAAATAATTCTAATTTTTTAAATCTTTATTATGAACAAATTAAGCTTGTTAAATCTTTAGAATTAATGTTTTCAAATATTTCAGCTATTTCTTCTCGATTTCAAAATATCAATATAGCTTCTAAAATAGAGGTTGTAAAGAGAGTTGAACTTGAAGATATGGAAGGCAATATTTCTGAAATGTCCAAAATTATTAATAATATTGATTTAAATATTACTAAAGGACGAGAATTTCTATCTCAAATAATATTCTTTTTTGAAAAAGTTGTAAAAGATTGTGACAATCGCTTTTATATTGAAAAAAATTATTTTAATAAGTTTAAGAAATTGTTTATAGAGATAAAGGGTAATATTGTTGAGATAAAAAGGATAGCTATTGATCATGTATTATCTTATGAAATGTTTCCCGTTAATTTTTTGGAAATATTTGAAGAGGTAAAATTAGATATTCATAGTATAAAAGCTTTACGAGAGGATCTTATAAATATTGAAAAGATTTTAATTGACATAGAAAATGATATTAATAGTAATCTTGATTCAGAGTTATTAAAACACGATTTTAAGTGTATTGAAGTGGAAGATAAAGAGTTTATTCGTAGAATTGCTAATAGATTTACTTTGTTTGTTCATAAGAAGTATTTATTATCGCTTATTGAAGATGAAAAGGATGTTCATTCATTTGATGAGGGTAGTGTAATTTTATTCTAACTTTTGTATACTTTTGTATGGGTTTAGGAGCGTTTCATGCAAAAAAGGATTTTGGTTATAGATGACAATAGAGCTATTAGGCAAAGTGTTGCTTATATTTTGGAGCAGAATGGTTTTGTGGTTGCTGAGGCTCAGGATGGTCTTGAGGGTGTATCTAAGTTTAAGGAGGCTGTTGGACAGAGTGATAAAGATTTTGATCTAGTAATTACAGATATCAATATGCCTAATTTAGATGGAATAGGAGTGATAAAAGAGATAAGAGAGCTTGGAAGTTTTGTTCCAATACTTGTTTTAACTACTGAATCTGAACAATCGAAAGTTGATGAAGGTCGTAAAGCTGGCGCTACTGGTTGGCTTGTTAAACCTTTCAATCCCGATACTCTTATGCACACAATATCAAAAATATTTTAATTTTTATATTTTAATCTTTATTTTTAGATTATCGTAAGGTTTAGTCTTATGAGTTTTAAGCTAGATAAACAGTTTTATTTTCATTTAGAGGAATTAATTAAATTTAATAGTGTTAATGCTCCTGCATTAAAGAGTAAACCTTTTGGAGAACAAATTGATTTATGTCTAGATAAAGTATTAGAAATTGCTCGAGATATTGGTTTTAAAGTTTATAAAGATCCAGATGGATATTATGGTTTTGCTGAGATAGGTCAGGGTGATGAACTTATAGGTATTTTAACTCATATTGATATTGTTGATGCTGGCAATATATCTAAATGGTATTCAAATCCTTTTGAACTTGGTTTTAGAGATGGAAGAGTTTATGCTAGAGGTATTTTAGATGATAAGGGACCTTTAATGGCTGTTCTTTATGCTTTTAAAATGTTGCTATTAGAGAAAATTTGTTTTAAGAAGAGATTTAGAGTGATTTTTGGAACAGATGAAGAGACTGCATGGCGTTGTATTGAGCAATATAAGATTAACGAAGAGATTCCTGATTTTTCTTTTACTCCTGATGGTGATTTTCCTATTGTTAATGCTGAGAAGGGGTTATTGCAATTTGATGTTATTAGTGATGAACAATTTTTTATGGACCTTGAGCTTGGTATAGGATATAATGTTATTCCTGATGAATGTTCTTTTGAGCTTGGTGATGCTAATAAAGATGATTTTAGGATTTTGCTTGATAATTTTGATGGTAAAATTAGGTATAAGTTTTTTGAAAACAATGTTTTAATTCATGGCATTTCTGCACATGCTTCTTTACCCGAACTTGGTGTTAATGTTGCTCCTTATGCATTAGATATTATTAAATCTTTAGGAATAAGAAGTAATTTTATTGATTTTTTTGAAGACAGGATTGGTTTTACTATCAATGGAGAGAAATTGTTTGGGAAGATTTTGGAAGATTTGCAATCCGGAAAACTTACTCTTTGTTTGACAAAAATTAAATTGTCTAAAACATCTAATCAAATTTTGTCTTTTGATATGAGGTATCCTATAAGTTATAAAAGGGAAGATTTAGTAAATTTAATAAAGAAAACTTTAGATTTATATTCTCTAAATTATAGTGAAGTTTCTTTTCTTGATCCTCTTTATGTTGATTCCAAGTTGAAATTTATTTCATCTTTAATGGAAGTTTATCAGGATTTTACAGGTGAGAGTGATGTTAATCCTATTTCTATTGGTGGTGCAACTTATTCAAGAGCTTTGAAAAATTGTGTTGCTTTTGGACCATTATTTAAAGGTTCAGATAATACAGCTCATCAGATTAATGAATATATTAATGAAAATGAACTTATGGATCTTATTTTGATTTATAAGAATGCTGTTGAAAAACTTAATACTTAAAAGTTTATAGAATAGTACCGGTAGTCGGAGTCGAACCGACACGAGATTGCTCCCATCAGATTTTGAGTCTGACGCGTCTACCAATTCCGCCATACCGGCAATAGATTTTATTTTACTATAATAGTGCCTAAAAAATCATCATTTTTATCGAAAACTTTTTGTAAATTTGTAAGATCAGTGCCATTAAGTATATAAGCTTTAATACCAAGTTTTAATGCTAGTTCTGTTGCTATTGGATCGAATGGTAAATGTGAACCAGGTTCCCAATCTTTTCCTACAATATTTTGTAATTCATTCCAAGTGATGTTTTTAAACCCTTTTGCATCATTATATTTTTTTGGGTCTTTATCATATATTTGATCAATATTGGTTAAATTAATTATTTCGTTTGAATTGAACTTTTCTGCAAGTTTTACAGTAATATAGTCTGTTGAAAATCCTGGTTTCCATCCTGATGCAACTAATATTTGTCCTTTAAATTGAAAATCTTCAGTTGGGTTGCTTACAATATCGTTGATGCAAAGTGGTTGCATTGCTTTGCTTATAAGAGCTGCATTTAGTTTAGTTGCCATTATCCCAATTTCATCGAGTTCATGATTTTTAAATTTAGGATTAATTTGCTTATAAGCATCTTGATATTCTCTTGCTGTTTTTCCTCCTCCTGTAATTAAAATAACTTTTCTGTTAGGTTCTTTTTTTATCCATTGAAAAATAAGATTTTTTAAATTTTTAATGTATGTTGTATTAATGTGATTAGGATTGATTATCCCTCCCCCAAGACTAATTATTTTTATCATCTAAACTCCTTATTTGAGTTGGTTATTTTTTATTTAAATTTGTATTATATAGTATATTTATATTCAGGTTGTTGGAAAATATGATTTAAAATCATATCACCTTATTAACTATACTATATTGTGCAATGTTTCCTTATATCTTATAGTTAAGAATATTTAGTATATTGAATTGTTTACAGGTTTTGCTTAGGTAGGTATTTATTTAGGAGGATTTTATGTATAAGTACAAGGTTTCTGTGATTATTTGTTTTTTTAATGCTGAGAGTACCCTTGAAACGATGTTGAAGAACGCTGTTAATCAGACATTGCGAGATAAGGAAATTATATTGGTAAATGATGGTTCTTATGATCATAGCTTAAAGGTAGCTCAAAAATTTGCGGAACAATATGATTTTGTCAAAATTATTAATCAGAAAAATATGGGAATATCTGTTGCTAGGAATAATGGTTTTGATAAATCTGAGGGAGAATATATAGTCTATTGGGATAGTGATGATCTTGTTGAAAATACTATGCTTGAGGTACTATATAATAGGGCAAAAGCTGATAATTCAGATATAGTTTGTTCTCAGTTTTATATTTATTTTCTTGCACGAAAGATTAAAAGAAAATCAGTTCTTCCTTTTCCTAATTATCCAATAACCGGTGAAGAGGCTTTTAAGAATTTATTATTGACTGTTTTCTCTAGTTTTTATAAAAAAAATTTTGTTGTAGGTACAGTGTGGGATAAATTGATTAGAAGAGATTTGATTGTAAATAATAATATTAAATTTAATGATGTAATATTAGAGGATATAGTTTTTATGCTGCATGCTTTTTTAAAAGCGAATAAAGTTTCTTTTGTAAATAATTATTTCTATACTAATTTTCAAAGGATGGGAAGTGCTAGTTCATCAATTAGTGTAATTAGTAAGTTAAATATGTCTCTGAAGGTTGTAGAGAATCTTTTAAAAGAAGAGGGGTTATTTGAAAAATATTTTGAATATTATAAAAAATTCTATTTGCAACTTTATTATTATATTTCTTTTAAGCAAGTTTATGTTATAAATTGGCATATCAAGAATAAATTTGTATATAAAGCTCATAAATCAAAACTCATTTTTGTTCTTAATGAAGTTAAAAATTCAAAAGAATTTCAAAATTATTATGCAAGTCTTAAAAGTTCCAGATTTAGTGAGTTACAAACTTTGCCAAAAGTGATGTTAAAAATTTGGAATCTGAGTTCTGGATTGTACGTTAATTTTTCCATATTCATGTATAAGGCTTTCTTGAAAAATTAATATTTTAATTCTTGTATTTATTTTTATACTATTTTATAATGTGCCTGAAGGAGAATTTTAGTTGAAAATAGAATTGCGAGATATTTCATTTTCGTATTATAAGACTAATGTTTATTTGAATGTAAATTTATCTGTTGAAAGGGCTCAAAATTATTTGGTTCTTGGTAAGAATGGAGTAGGAAAAACCACTTTGCTTAGGCTTATTAGTGGACTTTTAAATCCATCTACAGGAGAGTTGCTATTTAATTCTTTAAAGACTTTTCCAAGAAATCCTTTAAATTTAGTAAATTTATTTTTTGTTCCGGAAGAGTTTTCTTTGCCTGATATTTCTTTAAATGATTATTATAAATCTTTGTGTAAATTTTATCCAAATTTCAAGGAAGAAAATTTTAAGGAATATTTATTAAGATTTGAATTAGATATTAATCTTAAGTTATCATCTGCGTCATATGGGCAGAAGAAAAAAAGTATTATTGCTTTCTCTGTTGCTACAGGTGTTCCTGTTTTGATATTTGATGAACCTACAAATGGGCTTGATATTGCGTCAAAAAATGTTTTTAGAGATATTTTAAGTAATTTAAGAAATACGATGGTTTTTATTACAGGACATAATGTTAGAGATTTATCAGATATTGTAGAACATTTGATCATTGTTGGTAATAATGATGTTCTCTTTTCAGATTCAGTGTCTCATATTAAGAATAATTATAAAGTTAGGATTGTAGATAAATTGGATGGAGAAGAACTTTATTATGAAAAAGTAAAAGATGGATTTAAATCACTTTATTATGAAAGTGGTACTTTTGATAATAATAATTTTGACATTGAATTTTTCTTTTTATATGTTGTTAATGATAGTTTAAAGGATTTTTCGAATGTTTAGTTTGAAGAGATTTTTTTTATTATTTAATATAGATTTTGTTTATCATAAGAAATTTTATTTTTACTTTGTTATGTCAATTTTTTTGATTTTTCCTTTTATTCATATTTTTTTCAAAAGTTATTTGGGTTTTAATCTAGTTGAACTTGTGGTTTCTAATCAGCCGTTAGACAATATAGTATTTTTTTTGATTTTATTTTGTATGATGTATTTCGTTTCAATATATAATATGTTTAATTATTTTAAATCGATTCATGATCCACTTAAAAATGTGTTTTATTTGTCTTTACCCGTTTCTACTCTAGAGAAATATTTGTTTGTTTTGTCTAAATTTTTATTTTTATTTCCTTTATTTGTAGCCATTTGTTGTTATATGGGTGCCAATATAACTGTGTTATTGGATAAGAAGCTTTTTTTGGGCGATCAAACAAAGAGTTTGTCTTTTGATGTCTTTGTTATGTTTGTTGGCGATACTTATCTTATCTATTTTATTGGATTTTCTATGTTATTGTTATTGAGAATTGTATTTAAGAGATTTGCTTTTTTTAAGTCGGTTGTTATTATAAGTTTATGTTATACATCATTGATCGTCTTATTTAATTTTATGATGTTTTTTGTTAATAACTACTTATTCGAACTTAAAAATAATTTTGATAAGTGGGGAGAGTATTATTTCATTCAGTATATTAGTATATCTTTTGCATTATGTAGTTATTTTTATTCATATTTTTTGCTTAGAAATGTGGGAAATTTAAGTACTAAAAAAATTAATTCTAATATTTTATTGGGCTTGATGTCTTTTTTCGTTATATTTGTCTTTTGTTTTGTGATATTTTTACTTCTTTATGTAATTTATGCGTATATACTTCATGCTTAACAATGGGTCATGATTGATTTTTGAATGGAATAAATGTTAATTTTTATAATTAATATTTTTGTTTAAAATTTTAACTTAAAGGTAATTTTTTGTCTGTATATAAATATTACATAAAACATTTATTTTGTATAGAGATTAGTAAAATATTATTCTTAATTTGTATAAGTCTTTTTATAATAGTGCATTATCTCAAGAATTTATAACATTTTAAAATGTAGTTAAAGGCTTTGTAGGCCTTTGTATTGCGTATTGAGTTTATTTGGAGGGTGTTAATAGTGGATAATCTAAAGATTTTGGTAATAACAGGTGGTGTAATTTCTGGAATAGGTAAAGGGGTTACTTCTGCAAGTATTGCAAGATTGTTTAAGGATAATTTGAAAATAACACCAATTAAATGTGATGGTTATTTAAATACTGATCCTGGGACTATTAATCCTGTTGAACATGGAGAAGTTTTTGTGCTTGATGATGGTGGAGAAGTTGATATGGATTTTGGTCATTATGAGAGATTTTTAAACCAGAATTCTAAATCTAGTTGGAATATTACAATGGGAAAAATATATAAAAATATTCTTGAAAATGAGAGGCGTGGAAAATATTTAGGTAGAACTGTGCAGCTTATTCCTCATGTTACTAATGAAATTAAAGAGACAATTTTAAATATTGCTAGAGAAGAGCATAGTGAACTTTTAGTTATTGAAATTGGTGGTACTGTGGGAGATATGGAGAATATCTTGTTTATTGAGGCAATGAGACAGATAAGATATGAAATTGGAATTGATAATATTGCTTTTGTTCATTTAACTTATATTCCAAATCCTGCTGGGATAAATGAACAAAAATCTAAACCTACTCAACAGAGTGTTAAGACTTTAAATAAAGCCGGAATTTTTCCTGATTTAATTGTTGCAAGAAGTTCTCAACTCTTAACAAAGCAAATAAGAGATAAAATAGCAATGTTTTGTAATGTTGATGCCTCTTGTATTGTTGATAATATTGATGTTGCAACTATTTATGAAATCCCTATATCTTTTTATAAACAAGGATTGCATAAAATTTTAGGTTCAAAATTGAAAATTAATGTTACACCTAAGGTGGATGGTCTTGAAAAGTTAGTAAATGTAATAAAGAGAAATCTTCTCTCTCCCCAAAAGGTTGTAAATATTGCTATTTGTGGTAAATATACTGAACTTGGTGATTCTTATGCATCAATATTTGAGTCTTTAACTCATGTTTCTGCCAATTTGGATATCTTAGTTAAGACAACTGTCATTGACGGTATTAATTTTGATGAGAAAATGATGGAAGGTGTAGATGGCATAGTTGTGCCTGGAGGATTTGGAAGTCGAGGGTATGAAGGTAAGATTCGTGCAATTAAATATGCTCGTGAGAATAATATTCCTTTTCTTGGTATTTGTCTTGGAATGCAACTTGCAGTTATTGAATTTGCACGTAATGTTTGTGGGATATTTGATGCTGATACTGAGGAGATTTTATCTGAAGATAATGTTATGTTGAATTCTATAAATCCTGTTATTCATTTGTTATCTGAGCAAAAAGAACTTGAGAATAAGGGTGCTACAATGCGACTTGGAGGATATCCCGTTTTACTTAAAAAAGATACTCTTGCTTTTAAACTTTATGGAAATGATATGATTATTGAGAGATTTAGGCATAGATATGAAGTTAATAATGATTATCTTGATTTATTTAGCAAATATGGTCTTGTTGTTTCTGGATTTTCTGAAGATTTTCAAATAGTAAAAATAATAGAGATACCTAAAAATAAATTTTTTGTGGCTTGTCAGTTTCATCCTGAGCTTATTACTAGATTGGAAAATCCGTCTAAACTTTTTGTAGGATTAGTAAAAGCATGTCTTTAATTTAAAAATTCAACATGTTTTGTAGGTAATTTTTTATGATATTTGGTTAGGAGGTATAAGATGAATGAAAGTGATGTTAAAAGAGCAATCTCTATGAAGAGATTGGTTAAATATTTTTTTGATGAACTTAAGTATAGAATGAAAATACCTTGTTTGAGACATAATAATCAATATATGAGTAAAAAATATATATTGCTTAATCTTTTAAGGAAAATAGCAAACCTTTCGTTTTATGAGCAATATGAAATTGAGGAACAATTTTTTCTTGATATTTTAGGAAAAGGTGTGTTAGCAGATGCGGTACTTATTAAAAGATTGGATTATGAAAAGTGTGTTATTATTGGTATTATTGAGGCAAAAGCAGAGCATGTTGATCTTGAGTATGAACTTAGTAGATTTTTGATTCAAGGTGATAAGGTTAATGTTCTTTTTTGGCAACCTAAAAGGATACTTTTAAAACAAAATGAAGAATTAGTTATATTAGATGCAGATGACATTTTTAAATTAGATAACGATTTTTATTTGCCATTGGTAAAAGAGAGACTGGAAGACTTTATTAATATTTTTGTGAAATTTTTTTCTTATAATAATATATTATTTGACTATAATAAAATAACAGGTAAGTATTCTTTCATTAGGAGTAAGTAAAATAATAATTTATAGATATTTGTGTTTTATTTATGATATTATTAATAATAATTAGATTAAATTTGTTTTATATTGTTAGAAAATTCTTTTTTATGGTAAAATTTTTTCATGTATAAATTTCCATTTTTTTGTAAAAAAAAATCTGCTGCGGCTGGTGTTAAAGACAATTCTTTTAATGATGTTGAAAATATTGATGATATTAGTATATGTGAGAATGAAAGTTCTTTAAAAGAAATGGTGAGGGGTTTTTATCACGCCAAGTCTTCTATTAGTAATGTATTAATTAATATTGAATTTTTATATAAAAATTTATTTTCTGGTTTTGTAAATGTTGAGAAGGTTTGCGTATCACTTATCAGTAAGGTAAATGATGGTCGAATTAAAGTAAGTGCTATTTTTGAAGATATTGAAAAAAATAATAAAGAAAAATTACAAAAAGTTACTGATATTATTATGGATGTTCAAAAAAGTTTAGAGACCATTAATAGTTTTTTAGGTGCAACTAATATGATTTCTCTTAATGCTAAACTTGAAGCGGCAAGAGCAAAAGAGTATGGAAAGGGATTTTCTGTTGTTGCTGATGAGATTAAAAGATTATCAGATCAAGCAAAGGGTGTTATGAATATGATTTCTGTTAAGGAAATTGAGCAGGTGTCTACAAATTTGGTTTCTGAAAATATTAAGGAATTACAATTAGGTATTGATAATCTTTTTTTAAATATGATAGAAAAACTTACTTCGCTTGAAGAATCATTTAAATATTGTATTGGTCAACAAGGTGAATTTTCAACCTTAATTAATGAGCTTGAAAATATTGAAGCTAGTGTTTCTTATTTGTCAAGAAATTGTGATTCTTTATTTGCTTCTAAAGCTTTTGTATATTCTAATGATGAATTTTTAAAGGAATTGGAATTTATTATTTCAGAACATATGTCTTGGATGAGTGTTGTAAAAGCAATTGTTGATAATCAAAAAAATATGGCAATCCAAAGTGATCCTATGAAACATGGTTTTGGGTTGTTTTATCAAGGTTTTGCTCCAAAAGAGCTTGAGATTAGAGAAGTTTGGGAAAAGATTTATTCTGATTATTTAAATATTCATAAGCTTGTTGTTGATATAATCAAAATTTTTTCACAGGGTAATTTTAACGATGCTGATTTGAAGCATGCAAGGGATTTTTTAATGCAGGCTGAAAATTTATCGAATGAAATAATTAGTAGACTTGAATCTGTTAAAAACATGGTAGTTGAATGTGAAAATCAGAGCATTAATGTTTTTTGCTAATTTAAAGTTATTGTTTGTGTTATTCTAGTTTATAAGTAGTTTAAAGATTTTTCATTTAATTATTTTACTTTAGTTTAAGGTATTTGCTATTAAAAGGTCGAGTTTTATTTTGGTAAGATAAGTATGAATTTAAAAGCTAAGTTTGTTCATTTGCATGTGCATTCAGATTTTTCACTCTTAGATGGAGCTGCAAAGATTGTAGATATTGTGTCAAAGGCTAAAGAGTACAATATGTCTCATATTGCGTTGACTGATCATGGTAATCTTTTTGGTGCTATTAAGTTTTATAGAGAGGCAAAAAAAGTAGGCATTAAGCCCATAATTGGTATTGAAGCCTATATGTCAAATACTTTAAAACATATAAAGAAGAATGATGAATTTGGAAAACCGTATTATCATTTAATTCTTCTTGCAAAGAATGAGCAAGGATATAAGAATTTATTGAAACTTACAAGTGTTTCTTATCTTGAGGGATTTTATTATAGGCCTAGGATGGATAGAGATGATCTTGCAAAGTATTCAGAAGGGCTTATTTGTATGTCTGCATGTATTGGAGGCATTATTCCTCAGTTGATTCTTTCAAATAGATTTGATGATGCAAGGAATGAAATTCTTTGGTTTAAAAATACTTTTGGAGATGATTTTTATCTTGAATTGCAACGTCATGGAATTAAACAACAAGATATAGTTAATGAAAGATTAATAGCTTATTCTAAAGAGCTTGATGTTCAGTTGAGTGTGTCTAATGATTCTCATTATGTCAATAAAGAGGATGCTGCAGCTCAAGATATTATTGTTTGTATTGGTACTGGTGCTAAGAGAAGCGATGCTGGTAGATTTAAAATGGAAACGGATGAATTTTATCTTAAGTCTCCAGAAGAAATGTGTGAACTTTTTAAAGATTTACCAGAGGCTTTGGCAAATACTCTAAAGATTGCTGAGAAATGTAATGATTTTGAAATTAAATTTCCAGGACCTATTTTCCCTGAGTATCATATACCCGAGAAATTTGGTACTCAGGGAAAATATTTAGAACATTTAACACTTGAAGGTTTGAAATTTAGATATGCAGACATAACCGATAATATTAAGGAGCGTGCTTTTTATGAGCTCTCAACAATTATTAATATGGGATTTGAGGCATATTTTTTAATTGTGTGGGATTTTATTAAGTTTGCTCATGATAATGATATTCCTGTTGGTCCTGGTCGTGGTTCTGGAGCGGGTTCTATTGTTGCATATGCTTTACGTATTACTGATGTTGATCCTTTAAAATATAATTTGCTCTTTGAGAGATTTTTAAATCCTGAACGTGTTTCTATGCCTGATTTTGATATTGATTTTTGCTTTGAAGGTAGAGATGAGGTTATAAAGTATGTTACAAAAAAGTATGGAGAAGATAAGGTTGCACAGATAATTACTTTTGGAACTCTAAAACCCAAGGCTGTATTTAAGGATGTGGGTAGGGTCTTAGATATTCCTTTTGTTCAATCTAATGAGATTACTAAACTTATTCCCGATGGTCCAAAAGTTTCCTTGAGAGAAGTTTTGAAAGATAAGGCATTGCAAGAATATTTAAATAAGGGGCCTGTTTATAATGAGTTAATGGAAGCAGCTCTTGTTCTTGAAGGCATGAATAGACATGCATCAACACATGCAGCAGGTATTGTGATTGCTAGAACTTCTTTAACAGATTATGTTCCTCTTTATAAGGACTATAAGCAAGACACAGTCTCTACACAGTATACTATGGATTTATTAGAGGATTGTGGTCTTGTAAAGATGGATTTTCTTGGACTTAAGACATTAACTTTAATAAAAAATGCAGAGAAACTTATTAAGATTACTAATCCTGATTTTAGTATTGCTACTATTTCTGATAGTGATGCTAAGACGTTTAAAATGCTTTCTGAAGGGCGTAGTACTTCTGTTTTTCAGTTTGAATCTGAAGGTATGCAGCAAATTTTGAAAGATTCGAAACCTGATAGTATTGAAGATTTGATTGCTTTAAATGCACTTTATCGTCCAGGGCCTATGCAATTTATACCACAATTTGTTGCTGCTAAGACGGGGGCTAAGCGCATTAAATATCCTCATCCAGATTTAACAGAGGTTTTAAAACCAACTTATGGTGTTATTGTTTATCAAGAACAAGTTATGGAAGTTGCAAAAATTATTGGTGGATTTTCTCTTGGAAAAGCAGATATTTTAAGACGAGCAATGGGTAAAAAGAAAGAAGATGAAATGAATAGGATGAAAGTTGACTTTATAAAAGGTGCTCTTGAGAAAGGTTATGATGAAACACTTGCAAGTGATATATTTGAACTTTTAAAGCCTTTTGCTGGTTATGGTTTTAATAAATCACATGCAGCTGCTTATTCTTTAATAGCTTATCAAACAGCATATCTTAAAGCTAATTATCCTGCAAGTTTTATGGCTGCTAACTTGACAAATGAAATTAATAATACTGAAAAATTGTCTTACTATATTGAAGAGACAAAATCGATGGGAATTAATGTTTTAAGACCCGATATAAATCAATCTTTTAAAGATTTTCGTGTAGTTGGTTCTGATATTTCTTATGGTCTTAATGGAATTAAAAATATTGGTGAACTAATGGTTGATCTTATACTGAATGAGAGACAAGAAAATGGAGAATATAAGTCTTTTGAAGATTTTATTAAAAGAGTAGATGACAAAGTTATAAATAAAAAATTTCTTGAGGCTTCAATAAAGTCTGGTCTTTTTGATAGTCTTGGGCAAAATAGAAGAACACTTATTGAAAATCTTGATAAATTAATAGCTTTTGTATTAGAAAATGAGAATGCAAAAAAACAGGGACAAAATAGTTTATTTGGTTCTCAAAATGTTTTGGAAGAGACTTTTAATTACAATTTGTTTGAGGAATATTCTTATCTTGAGCTTTTAGGGTTTGAAAAGGAGCTTTTAGGTTTTTATGTGTCTGGACATCCTCTTGATCCTTATAAATCAGAATTGGAATTTTTTACAAACTTTAATGTTGTCAAAGATCTTGCATCTAGGAGAAATACTATTGTTAAATTTGCAGGTAGCTTAAACTTTATAAGAGTTGTTCATCTGAAGAAAAATAATGCTAGGATGGCTTTTGGAATTGTTGAAAATTTTGAAGGTTCAATCGAAATTGTGGTTTTTCCTGAGAGTTATGAGCGATATAAACATTTATTGATTGAAGATGATGTGATTGGTGTTATAGGGAAGCTTACATTTAGTAGAGATAAGTTTTCCATAATAGTTGAGAAAATTCTAACTATAAAAGAAATTTCTATTAATAAAATTAATAATCTTCATATTAAATTTACTAATACGGGATTAAATGATTCTAATCTTTTGACTTCTTTAAAAAATAAAATCTTTGATCTTGAGGATAATACGGGATTTTCATATGTTTATCTTTATTTAAAAAATAACGGTAGAGACTTAAAACTTAAAATGGATTTAATTCTAAATTTTAAACCAGATGAGTTTAAAATTAATGAATTAAGAGACCATAAAATAGTGGAGGATATTTGGTTTGATTAGGAGGATTAGTTGTGATAACAGAGACTTTAATTGTATTTTTGAACATTTATAGAATTTTAATTTTAATTAGAATTCTTCTTAGTTGGTTGGTATCCTCAGGAATTAGTTCTAATGCATTTTTTAGATTTATATATAATGTAACAGAGCCATTTTTATCTGTTTTTAGAAGCATTAGATTTTTTAGGTTTGGTATTTATGATTTCTCACCAATTGCAGCTTTAATTACTATTACGATAATCGAGAGAATGTTATCTTATGGTAATTATAAGCTTTCTACTTTTATAGTATTATTTATTATGGAAGCTTGGGGAATATTTAGAAGTATTTTTTTTGCTCTTATTTTTTTCTTTGTTTTAAGAGTGGTATTTCTATTTTTACATTTATTTGATGGTACTGATTTTATGAGGAGCGTTGATTCTTTATTAGTGCCGTTATCTTTTAAGATAAAAAATATAGTTACAGATAAGCATATGTCTTATGCTATTAGTTTAATTGTAGCAGCATCATTACTTTTAGCATTTATAATTATTTGTGAGCAAGCTATAATGGCTATTAATATTTTAAGCTTTTATTTGCCTTTTTAGGGATTTTTTGTGTTTTTACATGAATTTCAGTATGGCTTACAAGGCATTAATGGTCTTGGCAGTAGAGGAATTGATAGATTAAATAATATTAGAATTACAAATGTTAAGGAGCTAATAGAGTATTATCCAAAAAAATATGAAGATCGTCAAAATATGGCAGCGTTCCCAGATCCATCGCAAGTTAGAATTTGTGAACTTATGACAATTTTTACTGTTATAGAACATAGAAATTTTGGAAATACTTTTAAGAGAAATTTAAAAATTATAGGTAGGAGTGACAATAATGAATTATTTGAAATTCTTTTGTTTAATAGAAGTTTTTTAGAGCGAATTTTTAAGATAGGTCAAAAGTTTTATATTTATGCTAGGTTTAGTTATAACGATTATACTAAGATGTGGAGTTGTTCTAATTTTGATAGTGAGATATTTAGTTATAATCCTGTAAAATTTAAAAAAATTATGCCTGTTTATTCTCTTAGTGAGGGACTTAGTTCTAAGAAAATATCTTCTTATGTAAAAGGTGCTCTTGCGTATTTTGTAAAATTTGGACAATCAGATATTCCTAAGTTTTTAATAAATAAATATTCATTATTGTCTTTGCATGATGCTTTAAATGAGATTCATTTTCCAAGTTCTCTTGAAATGCTTAGGAGAGCAAAAAAAACTTTAGTTTATAGAGAGATTTTTTTACTTCAATTTTTCTCAAGGGGTAAAAGTTATAGGGTTTTCTTAAGGGCAGAAAAAAACTTATCTAATGATTTGTTGAAACAAATTATTTCAAAACTTTCATTTGAACTTACAAGGGATCAAAAAATTGCAATTACTGAAATAATTAATGATCTTAAAAATAATAAACCAATGAATAGACTCTTACAAGGTGATGTTGGAAGTGGTAAAACCCTTGTCGCTTTTCTCTCTAGTATTCCTTTAATTGAGGCTGGATATCAGGTTGCATTTATGGTGCCTACTGATCTCTTAGCACGTCAACATTATAATAGTTTGACAAATATATTAAAAGATTTTGATATTTCTGTGGCTCTTTTGACTGGAAGTTTGAAAAAAAAAGATAGAGATGAGGTTTTAGAAAAGATTCAAAGTGGAATTTGTAGTTTGGTAATTGGGACTCATGCTATTTTTTCTCAAGGGACAAAGTTTAAAAATTTGGCTTATGTCATTATTGATGAACAACATAAGTTTGGCGTTGAACAAAGAGAAGAGCTTAGAAATAAAGGTGAAGAAGTTGATGTTCTTTTGATGTCAGCAACGCCTATTCCTAGAAGCTTAGCTTTAACCCTTTTTGGCGATCTTGAAGTGTCTTTAATTAAACGGGGTCCTGAGGGTAGAATACCTGTTACTACATATTTGGCAAAACATGGCAATGAGGAAAAGGTGTATGAATTTTTAAAAAATGAACTTGTAAAAGGACATCAGGTTTATTTTGTATATCCTTTAATATCCTCTTCAGAAAAGTTTAATCTAAAGGATGCTACTAGTATGTGTTTAAATCTGCAAAATATTTTTATTGAATATTCTGTTGCTATTATTCATTCCAAGCTTGAATCTCATGTTAAGGAAGAAATTATGCATAATTTTTATTTAAAAAAAATCGATATTTTAGTTGCAACGAGTGTTATTGAAGTTGGTATTGATTGTCCCAATGCAACTTGCATGGTAGTAGAACATGCAGAACGTTTTGGACTCTCTACATTACATCAAATTCGAGGACGTGTTGGTAGGAGTAATTTAAAGTCTTTTTTCTTTTTGCTTTATAAGGAACCTTTAACGGAAGCAGGTAAATTTAGGCTTAAAACTATAAAGGAAAATATAGATGGATTTAAAATAGCAGAAGAGGATCTTAAATTACGAGGTCCTGGAAATTTATTTGGTCTTGAACAGAGTGGTTATTTTAATCTTAGGATATCTGATTTTGTTGAGGATAAAGAAATTATAGGTTTAATGAGAGAAGAACTTGATATGTTTTGTTCAAATAGAGATTTTTATGATAAAGCAGATGTTAAGTTGCTAGATAACCTTTTAGTATCATATTTGAGTTCAGTTTCTAAAGATAGTTAATATTAATTTGTGTATTTTTGAATTAACTTTAAAAGTTCTTTTTTGTGATTATTCCAAAATTCAAGAAATTTATATTGTAAATTATTAAAGTATTTTTTTTGCAGGGTACATGCTTGTTTTCCAATGTACATGTAATGCCAAGGTTCTGCTTTATAACCAGTTTCTTTTTCATGTTTTTGGGGGTATGATAATGAGAATCCATATTTTGATGAGTTTTCATAAAGCCATTTTCCTTCTTTTGTATTTAATAAGTTATCATCTGTATTGATGAAATCTATTGTTGTTCCTAATTGGTGTTGTGAGTGATTAGAAATTGCTGATTGTATTTGTGCTGACTTTATACCATATGTTTTTACATTATATTTAAATAAAAAATTTTGGTATTCTTTTGTTCTATATGCTGATATTATTTTTATTTGTAAACCATTGTTTTTGCCTTCATTTATAAGATCAATTAAGTCATTTATTAATATTTTTCTTAATTTGAAGTTTTCTTTGCCAATATTTTTAAGTTCTTTGAAATTTTTTAAATAAACCAAGTCAGTTGGGTTATATCCTTTAGGAATAGGGATTTTTTTATTTACAAGTATTAGTAAATTGTTTTCTTCTGCTTTAATTAATGGTTTTAGTTCTTGAATAAATGAGATAGGTTGTTCTTTTATTTGTTTTTGATGAACTTGATCTAGAGTTTTTATGATATTAAGTAAAATTTGAAAATCTTGTTTTGATATTTGGTTTGCTTCTAAAGAATGATTACTAATTAAATTACTAACTAAAAAAAATAGTGAAAAAATATTAAAAGATATCATTAGTATGTAATTATATTGCATTATTCAGTTAACATGTAGTTATATGATGTTGATCTTTTGTTATTGATGAATAATGTCTTAGGTTTTGTTTTTATAAATGTTAAATTAAGTAAAATTTGATGTTATTGTATACCAATTGTAATTGGTGTAATTATTGTGAATTTTACTGTAAATGATAAAAAGATATGTTAGAATACTAGGAATATTTTTGTTAGTTGTTGTTTTAGGTTGTTTGAAAGATAATAGGCCAAAGGGAATTCATTATAAGAAGCAGTTTTAATTTTTAAAATATATTATAATAGCAATTAAAGATATTATATGAGTAATATGAATTTAAAATTCATGTTGATCTTATTTAATAAAGGTATTTTTGTTATTTTTTTATAGTATATTTTTTAAGTTGGTTTTGTTTGTTTTTCTTAACAATTTGAAAATTTGCTTTTTTTATATTTAGGAGGAGGTTATGCATTCATTAAGCAAATCCAAGAAAAGCAGTGTTTATCGAGATGTTTTTAATATTGCAATTCCAACAGTCATTGAATTTTTTTTGTTTAATATTGTTGCATTTACAGATAATATTATGGTGTCTTACCTTGGTGATTATCCTGTTGTTGGTGTTTCTCTTGCAAATAAATTGTTTGAACTCTTTAGTACTATTGCATTTGCTGTAATGGGTGCTTATAACATATTGGCTACAAGACAATATTCTCAAGGTGATATTGATAGTTTTAAAAATACATTTTTTATTAGTATAGCAATACTTTTATTTTTTTCCTTTTTATTTATATTAGTTTCATTATTTTATTCATATTTTTTACTTGGATTATTATCTGATGATTTAATAGCCGTATCTTATGGCGTATCTTATCTTAATATTGCTGTTTATTCTTTTATATTTGCTGTTGTTAAGGGAATTATTGCAAATTCTCTAAAAGTTGTTAAGATCACTAAAATTCAAATTGTTACTTCTATTATTTCAGTTATTGTAAATGTAGTTTTTAATTATATGTTTATTTTTGTTTTTAATATGGGAGTCATTGGTGCTGCTATTGCAACTACATTGGTTCGTCTACTTGAACTTGTTTTTTATCTTTTTTATACTGTTTTTAATGTAAATTCACATTTTTATCTGAAGTTTGAAAACTTAAAAATTAATCCTGTAATATTTTCTGAGTTAATTAAAGTTTTTGTTCCAATTTTTTTCAATGATTTTATTTGGTATATAGGATACTTTGTTTTAAGTGCGATCTTTTCAAGAATTGATACTGCTAAATATGCAGCTTATAGCATAACTTTTTCTACTTATTTTATTGGATTTAATATAGTGCATGCTTTTTGTTTTGCTGTTAATATTGTGATGGGACATGAGATGAATAATGATAAGGATGAAATAATGTCTGTTGCAATATTTTTGGGTAAAATAGGTCTTGCTTTGGCCGCTTTAACTTCTATTATAATGTTTATTTTATCATTTATAGCTCCTTATGTTTTTTGTAAATTAGAGTATGCTAGTCTTACGGGGGTTATGTTAAGATATTATTCCATTTCAGCTTTTTTTACATCACTTGCATTTCAATATTTATTTGGGTTTTTCCGTGCAGGTGCATCTCCAAATTTTGGGGCTGTTATGGAGGGTGCTGTAACTTTAATTTATACAATTCCCATTGCATATTTTTTAGCAAATTATACTCAAACTCCTTTTGAACTTGTTGTATTTATTCCCACCCTTGAAGATGTCATTAAATTTGGTATTTCTTTACCTTATTTTTATAGTACTAAATGGATTAAGTCTATTAAAACAGGTTAATTATTTTGTTATAATACTTGTGCTGTGTGTCTAAATGAGATTAAAGGTAAAAATTTTTTAATTATGGGTTTAGGGCTTCATGGAGGAGGTCTGGCTGTTGCAAAGTTCTTGTTAAAACATGGTGGTAATTTAGTAATTACAGATTTAAGAAATGAAATTGAGTTAAGCCCAAGCATTAATTCTTTAAAACAGTTTAAAGGTAAAATACGATATGTTTTAGGATATCATAATGAGGATGATTTTAAGAGAGCAGATATTGTAATTAAAAACCCTGGTGTAAGCTTTGATAATCGGTATTTAAAGCTTGCAAAAAGAATTGAGAGTGAGATTAGTTTGTTTTTAATGTTTAATCGAAATCCAATCATTGCTATTACGGGAACTAAAGGAAAATCAACCCTAGCATCTCTTTTGTATAAAGTTTTAGTTGCTAGTTATCCGAATGCTAAGCTTGGAGGTAATATTGGAATATCTCCTTTAAATTTTTTGGACGAACTTGATGGAATATCGCCAATTATTTTGGAACTATCTTCTTGGCAATTGCATGATATTAAGAGTTTATCTCCTATAATTAGCATTATTACAAATGTTTATTATGATCATCAAAATTATTATTCAAATTTTGATGATTATATAGAAGATAAAGCAAAAATCTTTATAAATCAAAATTCTGGAATTTTAATTGTGCAAGATCAAGCTTATTATAATTACTTTTCTAGATTTAAACATAATCTTAAGATTGTTTTATTTTCAGAAATTATACCCATAGATTTTAAAGAAGATATCTTTTATTTTAAGGATGGAAGAGTATATTTGAATGATGAAGAGATAGGTGTTCTTAATGAATCAAAAATTGTATTGTTAATTTCTAAAATGATTACTATTTTTGTTGTAAATTATTTGCATTTAAATTTAAATATCTCTTCTGAGATTGTGTCTATTTTTGATGGCATTGAACATAGGTTAGAATTTGTGAGGGAATTTGATGGTGTTAAGTATTATAATGATACGGCATCAACCATTCCTGATTCTACAGTTTTTTCTCTGAAGAGTTTAAAGGTTCATGGAGAATCAATCCATTTGATTACTGGCGGAACTGATAAAGAATTGAATTTTGAAATTTTTGATGATATTTTAAGTTTTGTTAAGACTTGGATTTTGCTACAGGGAAGTGCTACTTTAAAAATTATTGAATTTTTAAAATCAAGAAATGTTAATTATTTTATTTTTTCATCTTTAAAAGAATGTGTTTGTTATGCTAAAGAAGTAGCTATGATAAGTGATATAGTTTTATTTTCTCCAGCTAGTGCTTCTTTTGAACTTTTTCATAATGAGTTTGATCGAGGAATTTGTTTTAAAAATTTAGTGAATAGTATTATTTAAATTCTTTTTTTTATGACTTTGTAATAAATGTATCTTAATATTTCAACAATATTATAAATATTGTATAAAAATTTTTTGTATACAAAATCATAACATCCAATTCTATGAATAATTGTTCCTCCAAATCCGGTTTTAAATTGAAATAGTCCAAATAAAGGGTGTTTTGTATCAGCAGTTGGAGGAATCCCTAAAAAGTCATATTCTTTTATTGAGAGTGTCTTAAGCATTTGTATTGCTTTAAATTGTACCGCATAATTTGGCATTAAATTCCTATTTGTATTACTTGATGCACCATAGAGGTATGTGGCTTTGTCTTTATATATACCAACAATAATTCCAGATATTAATTTTTCATTATGTAATGTAATTATGAGTTTTATTGTTGCATGTTTATCTTCTTTAAAGGCTTTTATTAGGTGTTTTATGTAATCTTTTGAATGAATGGTAAATTTGTCTCTTTGGGCTGTTTCTTTATAAAGTTCATAAAATTCATCAAAATATTTAAAATCATCATCTATTATTACTTTAATATTTTTTTTATTGCTAAGATTTATATTATATCTTGTTTTCTTTTTCATTTTGGCTTTGATGTCATCTATTGAATCGTTTAAATTTAGTATTGTTGTACTTGATGGTTGTATATCATCAAATGATTTTTTGAGATTTTTAAATTTAATTTTTAATGGAATGTATTTGTCTTTACTACTTCTTGAAGTATAGAACATTAAATCATATCGTACGAATATGGTGTTTTTATGTAAATATTGTCTTATATTTTCACTGAATTTTTTTATTTGATTGTTAATTTTATCTATATTAATATCTTCGATTCTTTTATTTGAAAATTCTGGATGAGCGACATAACTTAAATAAAAATTTCCAAAAAGCCTTCTTTGCATTACAAGAATTTTGTTAAATTGATTATTGTTTAATGCTATGGCTTTCCATGCACTTTGTTTGCTGAAATTTTGTTTTACAACTGCCCATAACTTGCTTTGAAGATAATTTTCATTTAAGTTTTCTATTTCTATTTTTTGTGTATCCATTGTTTTTATTTAGTTAAGATTTTAATATACTTTACCATTAGGAATTTCTTTTGAGAGTATTTTCTCTTTAGAATGTTCTAATATTAAGTTAATGCCATTTATTTTAAGTTCTCCATTTTCTGCCACAATTTGAGCTTGGAAAAATTTATCTATGCTAATTTTTTTTGGTGATTTTAATTCTTTTCCAGTGTCGCTCTCAAGTATTACTCTTTCTCCAGGAATGGGATTATCTTTAAAATCTTCTACAATTATTATTTTAAAATTTTTATTTTCATCTTCAGTTGCAATTAACATGCCCTCAGATTTGATACCTCTAAATTTTGCAGGTTTTAAATTGTCAACTATTATTATGTGTTTTCCAATTAGTTCTTCTTCTGTGTAGTGATCCGCAATACTACTTACAATTTGTTTTCCATCAGGCGTGCCATCGTCAAGTTTTAAGATGAATAATTTTTCTGCATCTGGATTTCTGTCTATTGTTTTGATTTTTACTGTTTTTAAGCGGATTTGCTCGCTAAATAAATTTATTGAATTTTTATTTTGTTCATCTTGCATGTTTGTTCTCCCCGAGTATTTTAATTTTAAACTATCAATTAGTTGTTTTTCTAGTTTTGTAAATAATACTTCTGTAGATTGAATTGTTGTTAATCCTAAATTTGTTCCTAAAAATTTGTTGGATATTTCATAACTTTTACCAAAAAAACTTCTTATTTTATCGCTTGTATGTGGCATGAATGGTGAGATTAATATGGAGAGATCTCTTATTAAGTATATCAAGTTTAAGAGTAATTCTTTTGTTGTTTGGGGCGTGCTATTTTTTGTTTTCCATGGTTCTCTGTCTTGAAATATTTTATTACCTATTCTTGAGATATCAAGAATTTCTTTTAAAGCTGATTTTAATTCTATTTGTTTGAAAAAATTTATTGTTCTCTCGTATTTAATATTGACTATTTGCCAGAAATTTTCATTTAGTTCTATTTTATCAATTTTATCTCCAAAGAATTTTTTATAAAATGTTAATACTCTATTAATAAGGTTTGAAAAATTTCCTATAAGTTCACTATTGATTCTTTCCATAAAGTCATCCCACATAAATTGAAAATCAGCTTTTTCAGGTCTGTTGTAATATATATAAAATCTCCAAACATCAGAAGGTATGCCAGTGGTAATAACATCGTTTCCAAATATTCCAGTTCCTGCAGATTTTGAAAATTTTAAGTTTTCATAATTTAAATATTCGCTTGAAGCTAGCTTATTTAACATTGTCCAATTTTCTTGGCTTCCAAGTTCTATTGAAGGAAACATAATGGTATGAAATAAAATATTGTCTTTCCCAATAAATTGTGTTAAATTTGTCTCTTCATTATTTTTCCACCAGGATTCCCAATCTTTGATTGTTTCTTTTGTAATTGATATATATCCAATTGGCGCATCAAACCATACATAAAATACTTTATTTTCATATTCTTTTTTAGGGACAGGTATTCCCCATTTTAAATCTCTTGTTATTGTTCGTTCTTTAAGACCATCTCTTAAAAATGCATTTGTTATTTTAATGGCATTGGTGTTCCAATTTGTGTTTTGGTCAATTTTTTGTATCCAATGTTCCAGTTCATTTTTTAACTTTGGTAGATCAATGTATAAATGCTTAGTTTTTTTTATAATAGGGATATTTTTACAAATTATGCATCTTGGGTTTATTATTTCATTTGTAACTAGTAAACTAGAGCAATTTTCACACTGATCTCCTTTTGTATTATTTCCACAATTTGGACATTCTCCTGTTACGTATCGATCTGCTAAAAACATTTGATCTTTTTGACAAAAAAATTGTTCATTTTCTTTTTCTGTAATATATCCATTTTTGTCTAACTTTAAGAATAAATCTTGTACTGTTTCTTTATGATATTTATTAGTTGTGCGTCCAAAAATATCAAATTTTATATTGAACCATTCATAAATTGATTTGTGTATTGCATGATATTTGTTGCACAACTCTTCAGGTGTAGTTTTTTCAATTAAAGCTTTAGTTTCTGTGGCTGTACCATATTCATCTGTTCCACAAACATAAAGTGTTTCTATTCCCATCATTCTTGAATATCTTGCAAAAGCGTCTGCAGATAAGACTTGGACTAAATTTCCAAGGTGAGGTATGTTATTAACATATGGTAATGCTGCTGTAATTAAGTTCTTTTTTTTCACTTGATTTATTTTTTCCTTTTCTGATACATTATATTCATAATTTTAATATTAACATATCATTTTATTTAGTTTTTTTATTAATGTATGCTTTTATTAATGAATTATTATGTAGGAATGAAATATATGGGATTTTTTAATTTTAGGGATTATGTTTATGCTAGAGCAAGAAAAAATGTAATAGATAATCGGGATAAGGCTAGTATTGTTTTTCCTGAGAGCAATGACATTAGGATTTTAAAAGCCACTATTAATATTTTAAGAGAAGGTCTTGCTGGATTGGTAGTACTTATTGGAGTTAGGGATACTATTTTAGGAAAATTAAGAGAACTTATGGGTTTTAGAGATGATATTTTGGATATGATAAAAATTATAAATCCTAGTTCTTTTAAAGATTTTAATAGGTATTTGGATGAATACTTAAGTTTGTGCCATAATAAAAAATTAAATGTTAGTCAAGCTAAGAGAGAACTTTTAGATGATATTGTATTTTCTATGATGATGGTTAGACTTGGTGATGTTAAGACTTGTGTTTGTGGTGCTTTAGCTTCTTCTGCTAAAGTTTTAAAAAGCGTTTTTAAGATACTTCCTAGACTTAGAGAAACTAAATTTGTATCTTCTTTTATGATTATGGATACTCGGAATGTTTTTGCTCAATCTGAAACTTGTTTTGGGTATGAAGGGATTTTGATGTTTGCTGATTGTGCTGTAATAATTAATCCTGATTCTATGCAACTTGCAGAAATTGCGATGCATAGTGCAAGTTCATTTAGAAATATTTTTGATCAAGATCCAAAGGTGGCTCTTTTAAGCTTTTCTACAAAAGGATCTGCTAATTCTTTAGAGGTTAAAAAAGTAAGGGATGCGTTAGATATTGTTAGGAGCCAATGTTCAGACTTACTGATTGATGGAGAACTTCAGGTTGATGCAGCTTTAGTTAAAAGTATTGCAGAAAAGAAGTGTAGTGATTCTCTGGTTGCCGGTATTGCAAATATTCTTATTTTTCCTAATTTAGAGTCTGGTAATATTGGATATAAACTTGTTGAGAGATTAGCTTTTGCTAGAGCATATGGTCCTTTTTTGCAAGGACTAAGGAATCCTGTTAGTGATCTCTCAAGGGGTTGTTCTGTAAGTGATATTGTATTAACAAGTGCCTTAATGATATGTAGTTAATTGGTTTGCAATTGTAATGAATTCCTTAACAGAGATTTCTTCAGGTCTTTTATCTAAAAAGTTTTTCAAAAAGTCTTCTTTAATAATGTTTTCATTTTTAATAAAGTTGATAATTGTATTTTTAAATTTTTTTCTACGACTTGTAAAGACTGTTCTGATTAATTTGTTGAATATTTGAAAATTTTCAATGTTTCCTTTACAAGGAGTTAATTTTATGGTTGTTGATTTAACTTTAGGGATTGGATAAAAATTTTTTTTATCAATATCCATTACTTTAATTACATTAAAATGTGATTGTACTAATATTGTAAATGATGAGTAATTTTTATTTCCTTCTCTGGCAATCATTCTGTCTGCTAGTTCTTTTTGTACTGTAAATACCATGTGTGTTAATATTTCGTCTTCAATTAGCGTTGATATTACCTTTGATGCAATGTTGTAAGGTAAATTTGAAACTATTTTATTGATGTTTTTTTTTTCTTGCTTATATGTTTTTAAGAAGTCACCTTCAATTAGTTTAAAATTTTTCAGTTGACCAAATTGTTCATTTAGGATTTCTGAATATTTGGGGTCAATTTCGAATGCCGTTAAAAAATCTGCTTTGTTTAATAAGATTGCTGTCATTGCTCCAAGTCCTGGACCAATTTCCCAAATTTTTTCATTTGTTTTAATGTCAAGTGCATCTATTATTTTTTTTCTTATGTTTTCATTAATTAAATAATTTTGTCCCCATATCTTTCTTGGTGCTATATTTTTATTTTTTAACACATTATTTATGCTGTTTATGCTGTTATAATTTATATTCATAGATATTAAAATAATATCACATAGTTATTATCATGAGTTTTTTATATTTTGTTTATAGTATTTTTCTTGTTCTAGCCTGTAGATTATGTAAGATAGTATTATAGTGCTTAATATCAAAAATATTCCTATATTTGAATTGTTAATTCCCTCAACTTTGCTAAAAATAGTGATTGTGTTTTTTATTGTTCTGAATATATAACTATTAATTAGATCAAAAAATAGAAATAGATTTGTGCTAATTGCATAAGTTAGTAGACTAAATATTGTTATTATTAAAAATATTAAAATTAGAGGAGTAACTATTATATTAGATAGTATTGATATTGGTTGAATATTGATATTATTTATATAAAGAATAGGAGCTGTTAGTATTTGAATTAAAAAAGTTGTAAGCATTGGGTATATAAATTTATTTAAGTTGTATCTTTTATTAAGAGCAATAGAAATGCATATTCCAATTACTGAGAGGTAAGATAACTGAAAGCTTATTGAGTTTAATGTGTATGGGAAAATGATGGCGTTTATTATGAAACTAATTGATAATGTGCTAAATAAGTTAATTTTTCCGTATATTAATTTATAAATTATAAAAGTTTTTAGCATTATAAATGCCCTTAATGCAGATGGTGATAAGCCTGTTAAGATTAAATAATTGAGTAATATTATGCTTATGATTGTATATTTTAGTTTGTAATTTACAATCATGTTTAGTAAGTAATTTAAAATAATGTAAATCAAATAAAAGTGTAGACCAGATATCACTAGTATATGTGATAATCCTGCTTTTTGAAATAAATGTTTTTCATATTTTGTTATGTCTGATTTATTATTTGTAAGAATTGCTTTTAAAAAATGGGAATATTTGATACTAATCGAATTTAAAAATTTATTGATGAGTTTATTGTATTTTTCTCTAAGTGTTACCAGCAGTGGTTTTTTGATGCATTGAATTTTATTATTTTGAATTTTGACGATATCTCCTATATTGTATTCATTTTCAATATTTTTAAATATAAATTTGTAATTTTTTCCAAATCCATCTATTGCTTCGATTTTGACATTTTGATATTTAGAGATATAGGTGGTGATATTTGTTATTTGGTAATAATTGTTTTCAAGTATATTAAAAATTAAACTAATTTCAAGAATTATAAGTAGACCTGTGTTGATTATGAATGTTAATGAGAGATGAGCATTTTTTTTGATTATAAAGATTAATATTAGAGCTATATTTAAGTATATTAAATTTAATTTTAGATAATATCTTATTGATAAACTTAATGCACTGATTATAAATAAAAAAATCACTAGAAATCTCTTTTTGAAAGTATGTTTTAAATATATCAGATCATTAATATACTAGATCATTTTTGTATTAATTATTATAAAGTTTGACAATCGTGTATTGATATATCTATAATTTATCATGACATTGTTGAATAAATATCCTGTAAAGTATGCTTTTTTGGAAATCCTATTATCTTATTTTATAGTGACTCGTATTTCTCCTTTTCAAGATGTTAATGTTGACCTTTGGAATTTTAATAAAAATCATTATTCTTATTGGTTATATAGTTTTTTTAAAATTCTTTTTATTATGCATTTTGCCAGGTTAACAAGTTCTTATGATTTTAGGGAGGAATTTTGTATTCCAGAATTTAAATTTGTCTTTGTTTGGCAAGCATTTGCAATTTTCGTTAAGTTGCTTATTTATATTTTTTTTGTATTAATTATTTTATGTCTGTGTTTTTTATTTTTTACATCAGAGTCCGTGATACCTTGGATGGAAATGGGTAGTTCTGGTTTTATTTGGGAAATCAAGAGTATTCAATCACTTCTTTTAATGGTTGTTACTTCTCTTTTTACAGGAGGAGTTGAAGAGTTGTTTTTTAGATCTTTTTTTATTACTAAACTTAAACAAATGGGAATTTCTTTATTCATTTCGAGTTTGATTAGTAGTGTTGTTTTTGCTTATGGGCATTCTTATTATGGATTTATTGGGTTTTTTATGTCTTTGATCTTTGGAATAATTTTTGCTGGTATGTATTTGAGATATAAAAATGTATATTATTCAATTTTTGTTCATAGTTTTTATAATGTCTTTGTTAGTTTTTTACTTTTTTTGTCAAATTACTCAAAGTAGCTTTTATAAGGAGGTTTTATGCTAGATACTGTTCCTAAGCGTTTCAATGAAATTATAGGGCTTTATGGAGATCTTGATATTTTTATTTATAAAGAGAATGATTCTAGAGATTTTAAGAGACAAATATATTCTGATTTTTGGAATGAAGTTAAGAGTGTTGGATCTGGTCTTTTGCATTATGGAATGAGGAAAGGAGATAAAGTAGCTCTTATTTCTGATTCAAGAAGAGAATGGATAATCATTGATATAGCTGTTATGAGCTTGGGTTGTATTGATGTTCCAAGAGGTAATGATTCATCTGAGGATGAATTGGCTTATATTATTAATCATTCTGAATCAAGTTTTATCTTTGTAGAGAATGCGAAACAGTTACAAAAAATCATTTCTAAAAAACACGAGCTTAAATTTGTTAAATATGTTGTGGTTATTGATGATGATAAGCTTTATGAAGATAAGTTGGGGAATATTACGATAATTTCTTATAGGCAATTATTGAGTTTGGGGCATGATTACTTAAAAGATTATCCTAAAATGTTTGATCTTGAACTTGAGAAAGTTTCTGGGAAAGATGTTGCTACTATAATATATACTTCAGGAACAACAGGTTTTCCGAAAGGTGTTGTGCTTCGTCATGAATCTTTTATTTTTCAGTTAGATAGAATTAATGATTATTTGCCAGCACTTGAACCAGGTCAAATAATGATATCTATACTTCCTCTTTGGCATTCATTTGAGAGAACTTGCGAATATATAGTTGCTCTTAATGGTCTCTCAATTGCCTATTCTAAGCCTGTAGGTCCTATTTTGCTTAAAGATTTTGCAGCTTTAAATCCTCATGCAATTATTTCTGTACCAAGAATATGGGAAGGAATAAGGGCTGGGATTATTAAAAAAGTATCGGAATCATTTTTAAAGAAAATTTTGTTTAATTTTTTCTTAAAAGTGGGCATTTTGTATGTAAAACTTGCGGAAAAGTTTTTAGGACTTGTTCCTATTTATAGAAAATCAAACTTTTTAATTTCATCTTTTATGAAGATGATTTATCTTATAGGATTAGTTTTAATTTTTCCTTTTAAATTTTTGGGACATATTTTGGTTTTTAAAAAGATAAAAAAAGCACTTGGAAAAAGATTTATATTTGGTATTTCTGGTGGGGGAGCTTTAATAGATTATGTTGATTATTTTTTTAAGGCTGTAGGGATTCTTGTCCTTGAAGGTTATGGTCTTACAGAAACGGGACCTGTTTTGAGTGTGAGGCGTCTTAAGTCTCCTGTTGCAAATACTGTTGGACCTTTATTTCCAGATATTGAGTATAAAGTAGTTGATCATAATGGTAATGCTTTGCCACCAGGTGAGAAAGGTGAACTTTGGATAAAATCCCCGCAGGTTATGAGTGGTTATTTTAAAGATGAGACTATGACAAGAGAAGTTTTAACAAGAGATGGTTGGTTTAAAACGGGGGATTTGGTTTGTGCGACGATTAATGATGAAATTTCAATTGTTGGGAGGACTAAAGATACAATTGTTCTAAGAGGTGGAGAAAATATTGAGCCTGAACCCATTGAGAGAGCTTTATCAAAATCTATGTTTATTGAAAATGTTGTGGTTGTTGGACAGGATCAAAAA
Source organism: Borrelia hispanica CRI (assembly GCF_000500065.1). Classification (NCBI taxonomy): domain Bacteria; kingdom Pseudomonadati; phylum Spirochaetota; class Spirochaetia; order Spirochaetales; family Borreliaceae; genus Borrelia; species Borrelia hispanica. Next base: position 94,889 of record NZ_AYOU01000121.1, read on the forward strand.
TTTTTAGGAGCTATTATTGTACCTAATTTTGAAGTTCTTGAAAAATGGGCTATTTCTAGTGGAATAGCATTTTCTTCTCATGATGATTTGTTATCCAATGAACTTGTGAATAAATTTTATTCTAAATGTATTTTGGATATCGTTAATCCTAAATCTGGATTTAAAAGCTTTGAGAGAATTGTTGGATTTGTTTTGTTAAAGGATGCTTTTGTTATTGGTGACGAACTTACTAATACTCTTAAGCTTAAGAGATATTATATACTTGAGAAATATAATAAGAAGATAATGTCTATCTTTAATAAAGATGATTGTGAATTATTATGATAGATTTTTAGTATATTTAAATTTATAAAATTTACATTTTTTGTATGTAAGGAATATTAAGTAAATGCATGCAGTTTTTTATTGTTTGTAAGACTGCTTTTGATAAATCAATTCTTGCGTGTGTGAGCTCAAGGTTATTTTTATCTATTATTTTTGTGTCTTGATAATATGTGCTAAAGTTTTTTGCAAGTAAATAAGAATAATTAGCTATTACTGAAGGATTACGATCTTTTGATGCTTTAATTATATGTTCTTCAAATTCTGAGATAATTTTAATTATTTCCCATTCGTTTTCATTTACTAGTAAATCAAAATTAGTATTTTTGTTAGTTAAATTTAGATTGTTATATTTGTCAAGTATGCTATTAATTCTTGCTCCTACATATTGAATATATGGACCTGAATTTCCTGTAAATGATAAACTTTCTGTTTTGTTAAATAATATGTCTTTGTGTATTGCTGTTTTTAATAAATAGTAGTGAATGGCTCCTAATGATATATTTAATGCAAGTTTTTGTAAGTTTTGTTCATTTTCATGTCTTTTTTTGAGTTCTAACATAGTTGATTGGCTTAAATCATGAATTAAATTGTCAGCATCAATTATATTTCCTTCTCTTGATTTCATTTTGCCTTCAGGCAAATTTACCATTCCATATGATAAATGTATTAGATTATTTTCGTTAGTAATTCCTAATTTATCTGCAACATAAAATAAAGTTTTAAAGTGGTGAATTTGTTCACTTCCAACCACATAAATCATTTCATCGAAATCAAATTCGTTTTTTCTAGCTACTATATTTCCTAAATCTTGAGTTAAATAAATAGATGTGCCATTGGCTCTTAAGAGCACTTTTTGTTTAAAATTTTGATTGTCTATATTGTTTTTTTCTGTAGGTATGTCGATGCATATTGCTCCATCTTCTCTTTTATAACATAAACCTTTTTTTAATCCGTTAATTACAACTTCTCGTCCAATTTTAAATATTTCACTCTCAAGATAGATTTTGTCAAATGTAATGTTTGTAGTATGATATGTTTCTTTAATGCCATCAATTGCCCATTTGTTTAGCTTTTGCCAAAGTTGAACTGTTTTTTCGTCTCCTTGTTCCCATTGACATAGTAGTTGTTGTATTTCATTCTCTGCCATTTCACTATTTTGAATAGCATATTCATTGTATTTTACATAAAAGTCACCAATTAAATGATCTCCCTTTTTTTGTGCAATTTCAGGGGTTATATTATTTCCAAATTTTTTGTAAGCAAGCATTGACTTACAAATGTGTGTTCCTCTATCATTTATTAGATTTATTTTTGTTACCTTGCTACCAGAAGCCTTTAATATTCTTGATAAACTTTCTCCAATAATGTCATTTCTAAGATGTCCTACATGTAATGGTTTGTTTGTATTTGGTGATGAAAATTCTATTATTATCTTTTTATTTTGGAGCGAATTATTAATACCATAATTTTCTTTTTCTTTATTGACTTTCTTGATTGTATTTTGAATGTATTCTTTTCTGTTAAATTTTATGTTTAAATAGGGACCCATTGATTTTGTTTTATATTCACTTCCAATTTGTTTTATTATTTCTTGCGTGATTACAGGCATGCTTAATTTTAATATTTTGCTAAATTCAAATATTAGTATTGATAAATCTCCCATTTCACTTTTTGGGGGTTTTTGCATTACTATATTTATTTTGTCTAATTTGATATTTGAATTTAATGCAAGTTCCTTTATTGTTTTCTGAATTTTATTTTCTAGATCTGCTTTTATTGTTTTAATCATTCTTTTGTCCTTTAATGTTTGTTAATATGTTAATTAATAGAAAGATTAAAGATGTTATTAAAAAAATATTTGAACTATAAGCTGGTATTTTTGTTATGTTGTAATTTTTAATAATTTGAAATGTAATATTAAAAAATTTCAAATTACCAGTATTTAATATTTCCCTGAAAAATGAAATTATTGTACTTATTGATATAAATGTTATTATGGATGATTTTGAGTATTGCCATATGCTTGGTGATTTAAAAGGTTCATTTTTGTGAAAAGAGATTATTATAACTGTCAAAATAGGTATTGAAAATCGTAAATTTTCATAAAGAATAGGCGTTACATATTGCATAAATGGATAAGTTATGCTGATAACTAGTCCTATTATTAGTAAGTAAATTTCTAGTATGTGATTTTTCAATTCTATTTTTTTAATAATGATTGCTGGCAATAAAATGCATAGTGATATCCAAATTGATATTATTGTTCCTTCTAAAAAATTTTTTGTATATGCAAAAATTGGAAATAACATTAAAGATGTTTTTAAGTACTTTTCTGTTATGTAAAATGTTGTTTTATTCATAAAATTTACCTTGAATTATTTTGTTTTAAATTGATTTGTATCTGTGTTAATTTTTGTAATATGATTTGAATTTGTTGTTCCAAAAGTTTTGATGCTTTCAATGGCTTCTATTAGTTTCTTGATCTCTTCTTTTAATCCTTTCATTGAGTTTGAGACAGTAATATTAATTTCTCCTAAACCCGATACTGTGTTGATTATTTCTTTATTTCCTCTAAACATTTCATTTGAACCTATTTTTACTTCATATGTTATTTCTCTCATTGTGTTTAAAGCTTTTAAAATTTCTTGGCTACCAATTGATTGTTCTTGCATTGTATGATTTATTTCTTCTATAACTTGAACCACAAGGTTTATTGAATTAAATATTTGATTGAAAGCTTTATTTGTTAGTTCTGATGTTTTAACTGTCTGGTTAATGGAATCCATTATTTCATTTATTGATGCTGCAACTGATTCTGATTGTGAAGTTACTTGTTCTGCAAGATCTTTTATCTCTTCTGCAACAATTGCAAAACCTTTACCGGCCTCTCCAGCGTGAGATGCTTCAATGGCGGCATTCATGGATAGTAAGTTTGTTTGACTGGCTATGGATGATATTAATGCATTAGCTTCTTGTAGTCTTGTTGAATTTTTATAAATATCTTTGATTTGCATGATGATTTCTTCTTGTTTTTTTCTTCCATCATCAGAAAAGGCTTTAAGCTCTTCTGTGCTTTTTGCTGCTTTTTGTGTTATTTCTGTAACCGATTGTATGCTTCCTATCATCTCTTCAATAGCTGAGGATGATTCTTCAACACTTGAAGCTTGGGTTTCGATTGAATTATCAAGTGATGCAATGTTTTTAGATAGATTTTCAATTGTATTTGTTGTGTTTGAAATAAATTCAACTTGTTTTTCTATTTCTCCTTGTGTTTTTTCTATATATCTATTTGAGTTTTTTATTGTATCATAAGCTTTATTTATTTCGTTAAATAATAAATCACCATTGTCTTTTAATAGCTTAACCCTGCCTTGTAGCGAATTTATTACATTTTTTAAGTTTTCAATGAAATATCCAAAATAATTTATGGTTGCGCTTATTGAATCTTTGCCTTTTGAGTTAATTTTAATAGTTAAATCACCTTCTTTAACTTTTGGGATAATATTATTAAGTTTTTCTATTTTTGATATGATTAATTTTTTAATTATAATTATCATGATTAATATAAACACTATTATAAACAAAATTATTATTGATGCTGACATTAATTTGATTTTATTAAGTTCGTTTGAAAATATATTGTTATGATTCATTTGTATTGCTAGATACCAAGATGAAGATGTAAGTCTTGTGATAGATATTATGTTATTATTGTTGCTAATATTGTAATTATTTTTTCTTTTAGTCATTGCATTAAGTAGTGGATTTGTTATGTTTGTGTTGTTTTCAAATAGGTCATTTATGGATAATTTGATGGGCTTAAGTGTATCTTCGTTTTTTTCGCCAAAAATTTCTCCTTGATTGTTCATTGCATATATATTGAAGTAGTGTGAACTTTGGTGATGATTGTCTTTCTCCAGTAAAGACCTTTCTAATAGCATAAATATATTATTTCTTAGTTGTTTAATGTGTTCTAATATGTCTACATATAAAACAATATATCCATTATGATCCATTCGTTCACTTTGTTCTAATTTTATGTTTGCATCATTTGTGTCATAAAAATCGTGTTGTTCTTTTTTAGGAAGTTTGTAAATCATTGGTATATAGTATTTGTTATTTATTATTGTGAGATCTTGGTTTAGTATAAGCGTATGATGATTGCCTATGTTGCTGTCCTTTTGCATTTCTTGTAGGTTTATGTAGGTATTAAGCCTTCTCTCATTGCTTGAATATAATACTTTACCATTTTTATCTGTGTATTCTAATATCTTTATATAAGATGGAAATGAACTTAACTGTTCACTAGTTATGATATTTTTGAAACGTTCATTTTGTTGTTTATTTATATTTTGATTGTGATATTTTGCAAAATTATCAATAGCTATTAACATGTTTCTTGTATCTCTAGAGAAACTTTTTATCATTATGTTATTTACAAATTTCGTAAAATTTTGGAGTTCTGTTGTTATGATTTTTTTATATCCACGTTCTAATAATATAAAAATCGTCATAGCAATAATTATTGTGTAAATTACAATAACAATATTAAATTTATAAAAAAGAGTAGAACTAGAATGATTTCTTTTCATTTAAAGCCTCGCAAAACTTTTTACAAAATATCATAACTCACTAGTATTATATATGTTTTATTATATAATTATATACATATTATTAATTAATGAAATGTATATTTTAGTGAATATTTATTAATTATTTATATTATACTATAATTCGTTAACATGGCTTGAAACTTTATTTTTATGGATTGAATTGTGGAGAATTTTTTATGCGTGAGGATTTGGTGAATGTTAAATTAAAAAATATGAGATTTTTGCTCTATCTCATGCTTTTTATTTTTATTTGCTTTGGTTTGTTGTTTCTAGGTCAAGCTTATTTAAATTATAGACATGAATATTTGAATCGTATTGAGGCTGATTTTAAACTTTTTTCAAGTAATGTGGCTTTTAAGATAAAGAATAAATATGATGCTGCTGTTAGTGTTTTGAAAAATTTGATTAAGGATAGTAATGTTTTAAATGTATTACATAAGGTTTCAAATAATTTTGTTTCAAGTGTCGATTTAAGATTTATAGATTTAAATACAAGTATTGCTCTTTTTTTAAGTTCTAAAGGATTTAATGATGTAAGCAAAATTTTTCAACATATTTCTCTTGAAGCTGATTCTTTAGAGGGAGTTTTTTATATTCCTGCAGGAAAAAATGTTTTAATTTCAAATAAAAATTTTTCATTCTTAGATATCAATAATATTATTGAGGATCCAATTTATTTTGTGCCTGTAAAGGAGCGTAGTGTTTATTATTCAAGTTATAAGAGAGTAAAAAATAAGCTTTATTCCCTTGTAAGTATGCCACTTATAAACGATAATCATGCAGTATTAGGAGTAATTTGTTTTTTTGTTTGTTTTGATAGTTTATTTGTTGATATTGCAAATCAATTGAATTCTTATTTTAAATTTAGCAATAAGAATTATGAATTTTTTATGATTGATAGAGATTTTCAACCTTTATTGTTAAATCTTAATGACTTAAATATTAATAATTTTTCAGAAAATTATGTAAATAGTGTGTTAAGTAGTGTTATAGAAGTCGTTAAAATCGATCCTAATATTGTTAAAAAAATTGTAAAGCATAATACTTCTTCTTATTTTTTAAGTACTTCTCAGCTTGCTGGACAGGTAGTTCAAGGCATTATTTTTGATATTAATCATGTTCCTTTAAAGTTTCAGTCAAATTCAATATTTTTCTTAGGTTTTATCTTTTTTTCTTATCTTATCATCTTTTGTCTATGCATCAAGTTTGTTTTACCCTTTTTTAGTGATTTTAAAATTTTAATTGAACAAAAAAAGGAGAGAGAGGATATTTTAAAGCTTGATTCTGCCTCAGAATTCAAATATAAATCTTTTATTTTCTCTTATATTAATACTGAATTTGATAATTTGTTTTCAAAGACTACTAATATCGTTAATAATATTAAATTTTATGTACAGGAATTAAGGGGACGTCTAATCGAAATGAATATACCAGAAGAAAGTATAGAGAGAGTGCATAATAGTCTTACTACTTATGATGGGATAGGAGATGCTTTTTCTAAATTTGAAAAAGCAGTTATGAATATTTTAAAAGATTTTGAATCAACATCTAATCCAATTAATGAGCATAATAAAAATATATTAGATATTGCTGCTAAATTTGAAGAGAATACTAATGCTTTTTATGCAATAGATAAAAATTTAGAAGTTTTTAATAAAGTTGTAGTGTCAAATTCTGCAAGTATTGATACAGTAAAGAGTAAAGTTTCTGAATTGAATTCTGTATTTGATAGTGTAAATAAAAATTTCTCCGACCTTTTGTCGCAAACTAATAATCTTCAAAGTGCAAATAAACTTTTGGTTTTAATATCGGCTCAGACTAATATGCTTGCAATGAATGCAGCTATTGAGGCAGCAAAAGCAGGAGATGCTGGTAAGAGTTTTGCTGTTGTTGCAGAAGAAATTAGAAAGCTTGCTATTAATTCTGGTAAGTACTCAACGACTATCAAGGATGAGCTTAAAAAGGTTAATAATATCATTTCAGTTATAAGTTCAGAAATTGATTCTATTTATAAAGATTTCATTGATATTCAAGATAATATTAATAATAATTCTATGCAGCATGAGAGAATTAATATTACTCTTGCTAAACATGTGAAAGAGATAGGTGAATTTAAAGAACAGTATTTAGCCCATGATATTAAAATTAAAGACACTAAAAATATGTGTAAAGAAATATTTAATAGTTATTTTGTTATTAGTGGAAAGTTTCATAATTTGAATAGTGATCTGAGTGAATTTGAGGTTTCTAAAATGAGTTTAGATGCATTAGAAACTTTGCGTGAACATATACTTTTGATTAATGAGTTTAAAGAAAAAATTTCTAAAATGAGAGATGTTGTTGAGAATATGAATAATGAATTTTGGGGTATGTAGTTTAATTTTTTTGATTAAATCCTATATATAGTATTTCTTCTTCAAGTAAAAATCCTGTTTTTATTTGAACTTGGGTTTTTATCTTGTCAATAAGTGTTTTAACCTCTCTAGAAGTAGCGTTGTTATTATTAATTATAAAATTGCCATGATAATGTGATACTTTTGCTCCTCCGATTTGAAGTCCTTTTAAATTGCATTCTTCAATTATTTGTCCAGTGGGTTTTAAAAAATTTTTGTTGTTTTTAAATGTGCTTCCGCTACTTGGAAAGAGATAATGTCCTTTGTTGATTCTTATTTGCTTATTTTGGTTCATAATTTTTTCAATATGTTTTTTATTGCCTTTCTTTAAATTTAGCGTTGCTTTTAATATTGCAGTATTTTTGTTTTGAAAAGGCGAAATTTTATATGCAAATTCATTTTTATTAAATTTTTTACATATAAAATTTCCATTTTCATCTATAAAGACGATTTTATCTAATATGTCAGAAATCTCACTTCCAAAACATCTTGCATTCATCCAAATTGCTCCCCCAAGTGTTCCAGGAAGTCCATATATAAATTCTAGTCCGCTTAATTCATTTTTCAATGCAAAGTTACATAGATCGTTAAAATTGGTTCCGCATTCTGCAGTAATTTGATTGTCATGAATTTCAATTTTATTTAAATGTTTAGTATAGATAATAGGAAAATTGATTTCTTCTTCATCGTTTATTAATAGATTTGAACCTCCCCCTAAAATAAATATTTTAATTTTTTCTTTTATTGCTGTTTTAAATATATGTTCTGCATCTTCGATCGTTTTAGGTGTTAAGAATAATTTAGAAATACCCCCTATTTTATAAGTTGTGTAATTTGCAAGATTTGTTGTTTGAGGTTGAATATTTATCTTTTTAAGAAAATTGTTTATGTTTTCTAACATGACATTCATTTTATATTGGATTATTATTTTTTTCAAATTATAACTATACTTTAAATGTAATATAGCTATATAGAATAATTTGGATTTGTCAAATTGTTTCAAATGTAATAGACTTGTTATAATAAGTTATATAAAGATTGTGTCAGTCCTAAGTTTTTTAGGATGTCTTTTGAGTTTAAAACTTAATTTTTGATGGTATTTATGCTTCTTAAGTTATACAATACAAAAACAAAATGTTTGTCTGAAGTAAAGGATTTAAGTGAAACTAAGATTTATGCTTGTGGTCCTACTGTTTATAATTATGCTCACATAGGTAATCTTAGAACTTATATTTTTGAAGATCTTCTTATTAAATCTTTAAAGTTATTTAAGTATAATGTTAATTATGCAATGAATATTACTGATATTGGGCATTTAACAGGTGATTTTGATGATGGGGAAGATAAGGTAGTAAAGGCTGCAAAAGAGAGAGGTCTTACTGTTTGTGAGATTAGCAGGTTTTTTACAAAAGCTTTTTTTGATGATTGTAAAAAGTTAAATATTTTACGTCCTGATAAAGTACTTGTTGCAAGTGAATATATTTTAAGTATGATAGAAGTAGTCAAAGTTCTTGAACAGAATGGGTTTACTTATTTTGTAAATGGTAATGTTTATTTTGATATTGCTCGTTTTAAAAATTATGGACAGATGGCTGGCATTAATCTAAATGATATTAATGAAAATTCTGTTTCTAGAGTTGAATTAGATCTCTCAAAAAGGAATAAATCAGATTTTGTTTTATGGTTTACAAATTCAAAATTTAAAAATCAAGAGATGAAGTGGGATTCTCCTTGGGGATTTGGTTATCCAAGTTGGCATTTAGAATGTGCAACAATGAATTTGAATTATTTTAATAATACTCTTAATATTCATTTGGGAGGTGTTGATCATATTAGAGTTCATCATGTAAATGAAATAGCTATAATGGAATGTTATTTAGGTGTAAACTGGTGTGACATGTTTGTTCATGGTGAGTTTTTGATTATGGAAAATGAAAAGATGTCAAAGTCAAATAATAATTTTATTACTATTAAAAACTTAGAAGATGAAGGATTTTCACCTTTAGACTTTAGATATTTTTGTTTAACTGCACATTATAGGACACAACTTAAATTTTCATTTCATAGCTTAAAAGCTTGTAAAGTGGCTAGAGAAAATTTGCTTAGTAAATTGACCTCTTGTTATTCTTCGTTAAGTCAATTTGATATTAGTTTACTTAGTCAGGATGATGAAAATGCTAAGTTTGTTTTAGAACACAAGTATTATTATAGTTTTTTAGAAAGCATAGCTTTTGATTTGAATATTCCTAAAGTGTTGGCTTTGCTTTGGGATATTGTAAGGGATAATAATTTAAGCTCTCTTGCGAAACTTAAACTTGCATTTAAATTTGATGAAGTTTTGTCTCTTGGATTACGGGAAGAAATTTTGAGAGAAATTGACAGGAGTAGGGTAGTTATTGATGATGTTATGAATTCTTTGATTGAAGAGAGACGACTTGCCAAATTGAAAAAAGATTTTAAACGTGCTGATGAGATTAGAGAATATTGTCGTTCTAAAGGTTTTATATTAATTGATACTGAAGAGGGTACTAAAGTTAAAAGAGGGTAATTTTTGGCAGTATTTATTAGGGGACAATATTTTGTTTTAAGTTTGATTTTTTTGATTTTTTTTTGTTTATTTGTTTTTTCTGGATTTTTATTTTATTTAAAGCCTGTAATTTATGAAATATCACCAATGCCTGCTTCTCATGAAAATGTAATTGTTATTAAGGGACGTAATTTGGGTGATCATATTGGAGAAATTAATATTAATGATCATTATTTAATGAAAAGTAGTATTATTAGTTGGAGCAATGAGAAAGTAGTTTTTAAAATTACTAATGAAATTAATTCTGGGCTTGTTTTTATAAAAAATAGGCAAGGTATTAGTAATGAGCTTTTTCTTGTTATTAGTAGACAAGTTCCAATCAAACTTGAAAAAGGCAATAGTCCTTTTCTTGTTTTTGAGGAAAATTTAGTTGTAATGACAAATACTCCTGTTGTATTGAGGGGTAAAAATTTGATATCAGATTCTGGAATTGTTGAGATATTTATTCAAACCAAACATGAACTTTATAAAGTTCTCTCTAGAGATATATTGAGTTTAAGTGAGGTGGAAATAAGATTTATGCCTCCCAAAACTTTGGATATTAATGGTGAGATTTTTGTGATGGTTGATGAACTTAAGAGCAATAAGCTTCCTTTTAAATTTAATGAAAATTTTTTTGCATGGAATTTAAAGAAGGGTAGAAATTTTAAAATCTCTCATGAAATTTATTTTTTAAAGAATAAGAATGATAATTCTAATGAAATATTAAATAATATTAATTTTAATATTTTTTATTTAAGTCCAGTTGAAAATGAAAGACAAAAAATTCAGTTTGCAGATAATAATGGAACTCTATTGAATTTAGATAATTTGTTTTTTAAAAATTTGAAATCAGATAAGTATCATTTTAACTTTGAAGTTAAGACTTGTCAGTTAAATTTAGATATTTTTGATGTGAAAGCTTTGGAGGGTATTAAGGTAAATGCAGATGCTAATATACGCGAGTTTAAAACTTATGTTTTAGATAAAAGAGATCATTATTTATCTTATGAGTCGTTTGATTTAAGTTCAATTAATTTAAATGTCAATAACAAAGATTCAGCTTATGAATTAGCTAAATCTATTATTGATGCTTTAGTATCATATTTTACGCTTGTAGATAATGATTTAGCTTTAGATAAAGCTATTGAGATGAAAGAAATTTCGGTTGATAATTTGATTTTACTTACTAATTTATTTTTTTTTCGACATAATATACCTTTAAGAAATGCTATTGGATTTTATTTTGATAATAAGTCTTCCAGACTTCAAAAACATATTTGGTGTGAGTTTTTTTTAGAGCATATTGGTTTTATTTATTTTGATATAATAAATGCAGTATTATTTAAGGATAGCTCAAGTTATTTTTTGAATATGTCAGAGAATTATATCCATTATGGATATAGAGAAGATTATGATGAGGATTTATTATTAGATGAATATGTTGATTTGGTATTGTTTCAATATAAAAGCTTAACAAGTCATGATCATTCTTTAAATTATAAGATTACTTTGGAGGAAAATATTAATGATAGATGATATTCTATTTGATTTAATTGAAAGAGAAGCTAAGAGAGAGAGAGAAAATATTGAGTTAATTGCTTCAGAGAATTTTGTTTCATCAAATGTGAGACAAGCTGTTGGAAGTGTTTTGACCAATAAATATTCCGAAGGGTATCCTTCAAAGAGATATTATGGTGGATGTTCTGTTGTTGATGATATTGAAAATTTGGCCATATCACGAGCTATGGAATTATTCGGTGCAAGTTATGCTAATGTTCAGCCTCATAGTGGTTCTCAGGCTAATATGGCTGCTATAATGTCACTTATTAAGCCTGGGGATAAAATTCTTGGGATGGAATTATCTCATGGTGGTCATTTGACACATGGTAGTAAGGTTAGCTTTTCTGGTATGTTTTTTGATGCATATTCTTATGGTGTTTCAAGAGATTCGGAGATGATTGATTACGATGATGTTAGAAGGATAGCTAAAGCATGTAGGCCAAATTTGATAATTGCTGGTGCATCTTCTTATTCAAGAGAAATTGATTTTAAGAAGTTTCGTGAAATAGCAAATGAAGTTTCAGCTTATCTTTTATGTGATATTGCTCATACTGCAGGTCTTGTTGCTACGGGTTTTCATAATTCTCCTATTGATGTTGCACATTTAACTACAAGTACTACTCATAAAACTTTAAGAGGACCTAGAGGAGGCTTGATTCTTTCGGGCAGAGAGTGTAATACGATGATCAATTATAATAATAAAGAGAGAACTTTAGGTTCAGCTGTTAATTCTTGTGTTTTTCCAGGAACTCAAGGTGGACCTTTAATGCATGTTATTGCAGGTAAAGCAGTGGCTTTCAAAGAAGCATTAAATAAAGAGTTTAAAGATTATATTTCTAGGGTTATAGAGAATACTAAAGCTATGGCTGAGTATTTTATTTCAGAAGGTCTGAGAATAGTTAGTGGTGGTACAGATAATCATTTGTTTTTAGTTGACCTTAGTGATTTAGGTATTACGGGAGCTGATGCTGAGAAGATTCTTGAGAGTGTAAATATTACGCTTAATAAGAATGCAATTCCTTTTGATTCTAAAAATCCTTCTGTAGCTTCTGGTATTAGAATTGGTGCTCCTGCTATTACTTCACGAGGTTTAAAGAGAGATGATTCTATTAAAGTTGCTCATTTTATTGTTAGGGCTTTAAAGACAAAATCTGCTGATGAACTTAGAAAGATCAAACAGGAAGTTATAGGGTTTATTAGTAGTTTTGATATGCCTTAATTTTAATTTATAGGTTGTTTGTTGAAGTGTCTAATTTATTTCAGATTATTTTTTTATTGTTGCCATTTATTTTGATTTTTAGTCCTTTTATTTTAAGTATATTTTTCATATTTTTTATTTTTTGTATAATTTATAGTATTTTAGGTGGATTTAGGATATATACTACAGGGGATTATTTTTATTCTAAATCAAGGGAATTTGAGTTTTATAAATTATCATTTTTATTAATGGCTAAGTTAATTTCTATTTTAGGATCGATGACCGGTGAGCAATTAAATTATATTAATTTTATAATGAGTTCATTAAATTTATCTGAAAGGGATAAGAGTGAACTTTATAATCTATTTCATTTTTCTGTGACTCAGAATAGGAATGCAGACAAAATATTATATACTCTAAAACTTGGCTATTTTCAACGTAAAGACCTTTTTGTGTGGCTTGTTTCGGTTTTAAAAGAAATTAATAATTTGGCTAGGTATAAAAGTTCAGAAGGTGATAAATTTATTTTATATGTTAGTTCATTCCTTGAACTTGATTTTGAAAGTTATGATTCTTATAAGAATGTTGATATTAAGATTGTGAGTCCTTATGAAGTATTAGGGTTAAAGTATGATGCTAGTGATGATGATATAAAGAAAGCTTATAAAAAATTGGTTATACAATACCATCCAGATAAATTTGCAAATGAACCTGTTAAACAAAAAGAAGCAAATGAAAAATTTATTAAGATTCAAGATGCTTATGAAAGAATTTCTAAAGAGAGAAATTTAAAGTAGCAATGAATTGGTTATAAATTTATAATTTGCAGGGTTATGTTGAATTTTATGAGTAAAATTGTTTAAAGAGTAAATTTACTCTTTAAACAATTTTATTTATTAAGAAATAGATATTTTAAGTAGTATAAATACACTTCCCTTTTGATCTTTGGATGCCAGAATATTGTTTGAATCCCATCCAATAACTATGTTTGTTAATTTAATTAGGTTTTCTAATTCTAGTCCAGCTTTTAGATATAAAGTGTTATTTGAAAAATTAAGAGCTCCTAGCATATGAGCACCTACATATGGAATTATATATGTATTTGGTGACATAGATTTTAAAGGTATTGCATAATCAAGGTATAATGCACCCCCAAGTTGGGTTGCGCTAGTAAATTCAATGTTGGTTTTATTTGTGGTGGTGTTGGTTTTGTTTGGGTTAAGATCTGCTATTATGTCATCTGATTTAGGTTTGTCTCTTAATAGATCGTAAATTCCTATTGAGGCTATCCATCCAAGTCCAGGAATAATACCTTTTTTATTATCTTCGTAAGTTGAAATTTCTGCATTCAATGTTTGAAATGATTTTTTAGCAATGTTTTGTATTAACGTATTTGAAGATGTGGGTCTATATAAACTTTTTCCATAATTAATTCCAAATCCTATACCGGATTTTTTGTCTTGTGCGCCAAATATTCGTTTGTTATAAGATTTACTTCCGCTAATTTCCCAAGATTCTTCTTCTCCTTCATCTGTATTCCAGGCAAATCCTATACCAGTTCCTATAGAGAATTCAAAATTGGGAGTTCTTTTTGTATCGAATTGAAGCTTATTGCTTATTGGATCAAATTGTTTTTTTTCATCTGTGTTTGCTTTTCTAGATATATGTCCAAGTATAGAAAAATCGCTTGCAAATGGGTCTATTCCTAAATCGGAACCAGCTTTTAATACTAGATAAGTATTCTTATTGTTAATTTTTGTAAGACCAAGTTTGTAACTAACTCCAATGGAAGTTATTATAGATGCATTTGATAGAGTTGGACTTACAAGATCTGAGTCTATAACAGATGTATCTTTAAGACCATATGTTATAGAGGAATTATTGAATGTTGAATTTCCGATTGCTCCTGATATTCCAAAATTCAACTCAAGAGGATTTTTGACAATTATATTTGAATTATATTGTGTTGGTTTGTTTTGTATTGGCTTCCATTTGACTTGAGTGCCATAAAGTATACCTTTGTAAGTATCGTTATAAGGAATTGCATCTTTATTTTTTTTATCCTCTTCAGAATCCTTGTCATTTTTTTTATTATTTCTGTTTCCTGTTCCTGTTGCTCCAATTGATAGTATGAGTTCTAATTGTGATGGAAGTTTGTATCCAAATTGAAGAGTTCCTATTTTTTTAGCTGTACTTCTTGCAAGAATTGTTCTTTTTGTTGCATTTTCCTTGTTTGGGAAACCGTAATATTGGCTTTGAATTTTACTTATTGGTGCGAAGCTAAATAATGATTCTTGATTAAAGTTAAAATCAGTCATTGATTCCATTTTAAGGTAAAAATCGTACATATTAATTTGTGCTGTAATATTTCCTACGCTAAATTTTATTGGTGTATCACTTTTTCCACTAGCGTTTAAGCATAGACTTTCTACTTTAACATAAGCTGAGAGAGGATCATTATTACCTACTTCTTTTGTGTTTATATAGGGTGTAATCTTAATTCCCACATTGGTTTTATTTTCTAAACCAGGAACAAGTTCATCCATATCAAATCTAAATTGGCTGCTGTTGTCAAAAGTTAGTGTAATAGGGAGTTTGAGATTTGGGTTAAGTGCGGGTGTATTATTGCTTGTATTTATATTGTTTGCGTTATTACCATTAGTATCAGTCTCATTATCTTCAGCAAAAGCCATGATATAATTTAATGTTATTACGAGTAGGCATACTATTGTTTTTGTCATTATGATATCTCCTTTGTTATAAGATGTAAACTTCCTTGGAAGTTTTTTAATAATTATATATTTTAGGTATTAAAGGTTTTATGATTTTATAATATTAGTTCTTATGTAAAAATTCAAGTAATTTTACGGTATGTATAGATTATTTCAAATAAGACCAACTATTTGTTAGCCTTATTTGTTAATATTATGATATATTTAAACTTATTATTTATTTATAATAAGAAGTAAACCAGAATTCCTGATATTAAAATGTATCCAATAGCATATATAATGGTTTTAGATAATAATTTCCCTTCTTGTCCAATAAGTCCTGCAGTCGTTGTTGCGATTGTTATGTTTTGAGGAGAAATCATTTTTCCTCCTGTTGCTCCTGTTGTATTTGCAGCTGATAGCCAATATGGATTAATATCAAGGTTTGTTGCAATTTGTGTTTGCAAAGGTCCAAATAAAACATTTGAAACAGTATCGCTTCCTGTTAAAAAAGTTCCCAGAGCGCCAATTAATGGGCTAAATAGTGGATATAATGTGCCTGTTAATGTTGAGATACCATCTGCAAGGTCTTTGATCATTCCACTATGTGTCATTAATCTTGATATTGATACTATGCAGATAATTACAAATGAAGACAATGCTAGTTTTTTTATTGTAAGGAGGAATGTTTTTAGTTGCTCAAGTATAGGAACACCTCTCATAGAATAAGATATTATGGTTGCAAGAATAATTAGAGGTCCTGGTGAAGTTAGCCATTTAAATTGTAGTGGATTTGCTCCTGGATAAATTTCGAGAATTGTTTTAAAGTTTGATAAATATTTATTTATTGAGTGAAACAGTGGGGAAACAATTATTATAAGTGAAACTATTAAAATATAGGGCATGCAGGCAAGGAATCCTTGCATTTTTGATATTTTTATTTTGTTGTAAGTTTTATTTTCTTTGTCAAAAAATTTTGCATAGATTATTATTATTGCCATTACTGGTATGCTTCCAATTATTGCAGGAAGTTCTGGTCCTAATATTTTTGAAACATAAACTTGTGATATTGCAATAGATGCCCCTGATAGTAGTGTAAGTACAAACATTCCTCCTTTAAGGCTTTTAATTCCGCCGCCTACAAGAATAACCAATATAAATGGTATCAAAAGTGTTGGAATTATTAGTTGTAAAGAGGTGTCATAAGATAACATTTTAACGTCTAATTCTGTTGCTTGTGCTAGAGATATTATAGGAATTCCTACCGAACCATAGGCAGTTGAAGATGTATCCATGATTAAACATAAAAGACATGCAAAAAATGGTTCAAATCCCATTGCTATTAGTATTGATACAGGAATTGCAACAGCAGTTCCATATCCTGCAACTCCTTCCAAGAAGTTACCAAATCCCCATGTTACTAGCAAAATGATTATTCGCCTATCAGAAGATACGTTTGATAACATTGCTTTTATGATTTGCATGTCATTTTGGCTTTCAGCCATTTTATATGTAAAAATAGCAGCTACTATTACAATAATTATTGGCCATATTCCCATTATTGTTCCTTCAAGGATTGCAAGACTTGTATTGCTTATTCCTAGGTTTTTATCAAATAAAACTATTGCAATAGTAACTATTAAACATATTGGTATGACATAGTAAGCTGGTTTTTTTATTATTCCAAGTCCAATAATAATTATTATAATTGGAATTACTGCTTTAATGAAATTATATAAATTCATAGTTGAATGTGAGCTCCTTTTTCTATTTACCATTTAATTTTATAACAAATTTTCATGCAATAATATACAATATTTATTGTATGAAAATTATTTTTATTATTATGAGCATGTTTATTGTGTTTAATGCTCATAAACTATTTTCAATTACTTTGTTGCAAATTGAAAAAGTAACTTTGGATGCCAAGTCAGTCGTTTTGCTTGATTGTGATACTAAATGTGTTCTTTATTCTAAAAATCCAAATTTGGTTTTTCCGCCAGCATCACTTACTAAGCTTGTTACTATTTATACTGCTTTAGTTGAGGCAAAAAAGCAAAATATAGATTTAAATGTCATTGTTCCTATTAGTAGTTCTGCCTCATATTATAATTTGCCTTTAGATTCTTCATTAATGTTTTTAGAAGAAGGTCATAAGGTAACTTTTGAAGAATTGCTTAAGGGTCTTGTAGTTTCTTCTGGTAATGATGCTGCTATTGCGATTGCAGAATTTATAGTTGGTAAAGATTTAAATAATTTTGTTAGTTTGATGAATGATAATGTTTTAAAATTGAAACTTGTAAATACAAGTTTTGTTGATACATCAGGTTATAGTAAAGATAATAAAATTACAGCATTAGAGATGGCATTATTTGCAAAAACTTATATAGATGAATTTGAATTTATGCTTAAGATACATTCTCTTAAAGATTTTATTTATCCAAAACTTGAAAATTTGGGTAGTACTTCTTCTTCAAAGATGTTAAATTTGAAACAAGATAATAAAAATATTTTGATATTGAGTTATCCTTATGCTGATGGATTAAAAACGGGTTATATTAAGACATCTGGTTTAAATTTAGTTGCTACAGCTAAAAAAGATGATATAAGGTTAATAGCTGTTATTTTAGGGGTTAATAAGGGAGTTGATAATGTTGGAGAAAAGAAACGTTCATTAATTGCACAGAAATTGTTTGAATATGGATTTGATAATTATTCTAAATTTTTTTGCATTGGCAAAAATAAATGAAAAAAGATATAATGGGGGTGTGATTTATTTTTTCTTTAAAGTAGTTTTAAATATATTTTGAAGAGAGGTTATTTTAGATAATAAATTCTAACATTAAAATATTGAGTGCTATGTTGAGAAGTGATTAAAGATTTAGAGGATTAATTCCTGAATACTTTTCAAGTATAAATATTAGGTTTATTTGTTTAATTGCATTTGAAAAGTAAAACGTTTAACAGTATTTTATATGGTTTTATAAAAATTTTTTTAGAGAGTAATTAATTTTATGTTAAATCATTTTAATTTTAAATTAAAGAGAGATGTTACGATAATCGTACCGGGTGAGGCTTTTGTATCAAATGATAGGGTTATATCTACAATACTTGGGTCTTGTGTTTCTGTTGTCCTTTATGATGAATTTCGTAAGCTTATAGGGTTAAATCATTATGTACTAGTGAAATCCGATTTAGTGGTAGATGATCTTAAAAAGGGTAGGTATGGTGTTTATGCTATTCCTATGTTAATTGATGCTATGATAGAGAATGGTGCATCAAAAAGCAATCTTAAAGCTAAGCTTTTTGGAGGTGCAAATTTTATAGCCAAGGGGACAGTAAAGGTGGGTGTTGAAAATTCGTCATTTGCACTTAGTGAATTAGATAAGCATGGTATTCCAATTTTGGCTAGAGATGTGGGGCATTCTAAGTCCAGAAAGATTTTTGTTTACCCTGAGAATTTTAGGGTTGTTGTTGAATATCCAGATGGTGCTAAAATTTTTTAATTTTTTATATACAATTTAGTTAGTATATAATTTATATCTTATATGTAATATATATTGACTTTGTAAATTGAGTTTATGGATTGTTTAGTATGTTTTTGTTAAAAATTGATTTTTTAAGTTGTATTATATTGTGTATATGGTAATTATACTTATTAATAATTGTAAATTTTTATTGGAAATAATAGATGGAAAATATTGTAATACATTATTTTAAACAGATATCTCAAATTCCTCGATGTTCAAAGAATTTGAAAGGTATTAGTAATTTTATTAAAAAAGAAGCCAAAAAATTTAGATTTTCTTTTAAAGAAGACAATGTTGGAAATATTGTGGTTAAGATTAAGGCTAATGAATGTGATAATGTTTTGCCAGTGATTTTACAAGCTCATACAGATATGGTTTGTGAAAAAAATGAATCTGTTGTACATGATTTTGAAAAAGATCCTATAAAGATCATAGAGGATGATGGATATTTTTTTGCATCAGGTACTACTCTTGGTGCTGATAATGGAATTGGGGTTGCAATTATGCTTGCCATTATGAGTGAGTCTTCTGCTTTTAAACATCCTGCTTTAGAACTTCTCTTTACTGTTGATGAGGAGATAGGATTAATAGGAGCTATTGGACTTGATCCTAATTTATGTAGTGGTAAGATGTTAATTAATCTTGATGGAGAAGAAGAAGGCTATTTTTTGATTGGTTGTGCTGGTTCTAGGCTTGTTCATATTAATTTTGAGCCACGATATAGAAAATCTAGAAAAAAAACATGTGTTGAAATTTTATTTACAGGACTTCAAGGCGGTCATTCTGGTGTAGATATTCATGTTGATTTTGCTAATTCTTTAAAGTTGATTTTTTTTGCATTAAATTTACTTGGAGAAAAAATATCGTTTGAGATTGGACACATATCTGGTGGATGTAAAAGCAATGCCATTCCTAGAGAGGCAAAGGCATTGATACTGATTGAAGATGAAGATTATGCTTTATTAGAGAGAGAATTAGACTTGTTTAAGTGTCATGTTCAGGAGATGCATAATCTTGATGTTGGTTTTGAGATTGTTTTAGATAGAGTGGATTTTTCTGGTGATGTTTTAGATGACATAGATCAGGGTAAACTTTTAGATATGGGAATGGCGTTTTTTCATGGAGTTCAAAAGGTTGAAGATTATGATGAAAAACTTGTTAGAACATCTTTAAATTTTGCTAGTCTGTTGAAAGTTGGGGATGAATATCAGTTTGTGTTTACAATAAGATCTTTATTAGATATTGAAAAGGAATATATTTGTTGTCATTTAAAAGCTATTAGTAAGCTTGCAGGTGCTAATTTTAAAATAATTTATGATTATTCTTCTTGGCAACCATCGAAGCATAGTGAACTTCTAAGTCATTTGAAAAATGTATATAAAGATATGTATTTGCATGAGGCTAAGACGGTAATGGTTCATGCTGGTCTTGAGACAGGAATAATATCTGCAAAATTTGGAGAAATAGATGCGGTTACAATTGGGCCTTGGATCAATTATCCTCATACACCAAGGGAACGTGTTGATATTGCTTCAGTTGTTAGAGTTTATGATTTTTTAAAGAAAAGCTTGGAAACTTTGTAAGTTGTGAGTTTTTTTTGATGTTATTTAGTTTTGAATATATATTTTGGTTGACTTACTCTTTGAATATATATAAAATAAAATTTGCATATAATTGAGTAATTGGTGGTTGTAGCTCAGTTGGTAGAGCGCCGGGTTGTGGTTCCGGTTGTCGCGGGTTCGAGCCCCGTCAGTCACCTTTTATTTTTTGTTAGATACACCCATGGCTCAATTGGAGAGAGCATTGGACTTCGGATCCAAAGGTTGCAGGTTCGAGCCCTGCTGGGTGTGAAGTGTTGGTTTTGTACTTGCAAAAGCTTTTTAAGTTTTGTATACTACCTAAGGTATGCAGGAGTGGTGGAACTGGCAGACACGCTAGACTTAGGATCTAGTGCCTTAGGCATGTGGGTTCAAGTCCCACCTTCTGCAAAAGTGCGAAAGTAACTCAGTGGTAGAGTATCACCTTGCCAAGGTGGGAGTCGCGGGTTCAAATCCCGTCTTTCGCTTAATTTTGAAAATTATTAATGTTAAAGCATGTTAATTAGAGGAATATTGTGATATTAACTAGTAATGTGAAATTAATGCCTGGTTCTAAAGTTGAAGCTGTTATTCAAATTTCAAAAGAATTTGTTAAGGCAAAATATAATGAAATCTTGAAAGATTATTCTTCTCGTCTTAAAGTTAAAGGATTTCGGACTGGTAAAGTTCCTTTTAGCATTATTGAAGGTAAATATTCTGACAATATTAGGGCTCTTGCTATAGAGAATCTAATTCATAAATCTTTGGAAGAATTCTTTGAAAATGCAATTTATAAGCCATTAAGTTATGCTGTTCCTAAAATATTAGATGAAAAATTGGAAATAAATTTTGATAAAGATTTTGAATTTACTTTTGTTTATGAATCTTATCCTGAATTTGAAATTTTTGATATTTCAAATTTTAAGGTGGAAATTCCAGAAGTTGTTATTTCTGATTCTGATATAGAAAATGAGCTTAAGTTGTTACAATTTGAAAATTCAATAATTGTTGAGGATACCGGTAGTGTTAAAGTAGGTAGTATTGTTAGAGTAGATTTTGTGGAACTTGATGATTCTTTAAATGAGATTTTAGCAACTAAAAGACAAGATTTTGTTCTTACCGTTGGTGGTGAATCTGATAATTATTATGGATTTGATGATGATATTATTGGGATGAAAAAAGATGAAGAGAAAATAGTGGAAAAAAATTATGGTATAGATTATAAGTTTAGTGAACTTGTTAATACTTCTAAGA
The DNA here is from genome assembly GCF_000500065.1 of Borrelia hispanica CRI. Taxonomy (NCBI): domain Bacteria; kingdom Pseudomonadati; phylum Spirochaetota; class Spirochaetia; order Spirochaetales; family Borreliaceae; genus Borrelia; species Borrelia hispanica. The sequence goes on from NZ_AYOU01000121.1 coordinate 116,618, forward strand.
GATTGAAGATATGCGTTAAGAATATAAAGAGACGTGATATTCCTGAGCTTGATGATGCTTTTGCAAAAGATGTTAAAGATAGTCTGAATACTTTGGAAGAGCTTAGGGATTATGTAAGAGAAAATATGTTAAGAGTTGTTCAGGAGAAGACCAATTCTCTCAAGCTTTCAAAGTTATTATCTAGTATTGCAGAAAAAGTAAATATAGATGTACCGTCTGCTATGTTTGAAGCTGAATTAAAAAATGTTATTAATGAATTTTCACATCAAAATAAGATTAACATTACTCAGTTGCAAAATTCTTCTGCAGGTTTAGAGGGTGTTAGTGATGTTTTTAAGGAAAATGTACTTAATAAATTAAAATCTAAATTAGTTTTTCAAAAAATTGTAGATAATGATTCAAGCGAAGTTACGGAGCTTGATTTAGAGAATGAATTTATTAAGCAGTCTCAAAATTTAAAAATGGCTCTTCAGGATGTTAAGAAATTTTATAAAGAAAAAAATTTATTTGGACTTTTAAAGAATGAAATTAAGAGACAAAAGGTTAAAGAGAAAATTTTACAAGATTTGGAAGAAATTAAACTTGAAAAAGTTTCCTTTAGAGATTTTGTTAATTATGGAACAGGTGAATAATGATAAGAGAATGTATGCATAATTTAGTGCCTACTGTTGTAGAGCATACTGGAAATTATGAACGTGTGTTTGATATATATTCAAGATTACTACGAGATAGAATAATTTTTTTGAGTGGTGAGATTAATGATTTAAGAGCAGATACAGTCATTGCTCAACTTTTATTTTTGGAATCTGAAGACTCTAAAAAGGATATATATCTTTATATAAATTCTCCAGGAGGTAGTATTACTGCAGGACTTGCAATTTATGATACTATGCAGTATATCAAGCCAGATGTGAGGACTATTTGCATTGGTCAAGCGGCTTCAATGGCTGCATTTTTACTTGCGGGAGGTTCTGTAGGTAAGAGAGAGTCTTTGTCTTATTCAAGGATAATGATTCATCAACCTTGGGGTGGAATAGGTGGCCAAGCTAGTGACATTAGTATACAAGCTAATGAAATTATAAGACTTAAGAGGTTAATAATAGATATTATGTCTGAAAAAATAGGAGTTTCTAAGGAAAAATTAGCTCTTGATATTGAGAGAGATTATTTTATGACACCAGAAGATGCTTTGAATTATGGAATCATTGATAGCATTTTGGTGAGGAATTAGTTTGAGTTTTAGGTGAGATTATATGGCAAGAAGTAAAAGTCAAAAAATTGAAGGGTGTTCTTTTTGTGGTCGTACTAGAGCTGAGGCTGAAGGTAAGATTATTTCAGCAAAGTCTGTTGCGATTTGTTTTGAATGTTCTAAAATATGTCATAATCTTTTTAAAGAAGAGTCAGACAAACCAGCAAGTAATAAGGCTCCAAGAGGGCTTCCAACTCCTAAGCAGCTTAAGAGTCATTTAGATAAGTATATTATTGGGCAAGAAGATGCAAAGAAAGTATTATCTGTTGCTGTTTATAATCATTATAAAAGGATCTTTAAGGGAAGTAAGCGAGAGACTGGGGTTGAACTTGAGAAATCTAATGTACTCCTTGTAGGGCCTACTGGTAGTGGTAAGACATTGCTTGCAAAAAAATTGGCAGCTGAGATGAATGTTCCATTTGCAATTGCTGATGCTACAACTCTTACTGAAGCTGGATATGTGGGAGAGGATGTCGAGAATATTTTGCTTAAGCTAATTCATGCTGCTAATGGAGATGTGAGTTTTGCAGAAAGAGGTATCATTTATATAGATGAGATAGATAAGATTGCAAAAAAAGGTGAGAATATTTCAATTACAAGAGATGTATCTGGAGAGGGTGTTCAACAGTCTTTACTCAAGATAATTGAAGGTACTATTGCAAATGTTCCACCAAGAGGTGGTAGAAAACATCCTTATGAGGAAACTATTGCAATTAATACTCAAGATATACTATTTATATGTGGTGGAGCTTTTGTTGGACTTGAAAATATTATTAAAAAAAGAATTAACAAAAGTTTTATTGGTTTTTCATCTTCTAGTCGCAAGGATACAGGTGGAGATAATTCTTTAAAATATTTAGAAATGGAAGATTTGATTAAATTTGGCCTTATTCCAGAATTTGTAGGTAGACTTCCTGTGCATTCTTATCTTGATAAATTAGAAAAAAAAGATTTGATGAAAATATTAGTTGAACCTGAAAATTCTATTGTAAGGCAATACTATCATATGTTTAAGATGGATAATGTTGATCTTTTATTTGAAAAGGATGCGCTTGATGCAATTGCAGAAGAAGCTATGCTTAAAAATACAGGTGCTAGGGGCTTACGCTCTATTTTAGAAGAACTACTTAAAGATGTGATGTTTGAAATTCCTTCCAGTAAGCAAATTAAAAAAGTTATTGTGACTAAAGATTCTGTTTTAAATGCTAACATTGAGCCCTTAATTTTAACGGGAAGGCATGTTAATAAGCCTTGGGCAAAAGAACTTTATGAAATCAATTCTAAATCTAATTAACGCTAAAAAAGATGATCTTCCCATTATTCTTGTAAAAGACAATGTTTTTTTTCCCAATGTGGCTTTGTGGGTTAGTCTTGATGATAGTGCTTCGATTAATGCCATATATCAGTCTATGTTAGAAGACAGGTTGATTTTATTTTTTTGTATTAAGGATCTTGAGTCTGTTTCGGCTAATACTAAGATTAATGTAGATAATTTATATTCTATTGGTACTTATTCAAAGATTATTCAGGTTATAAAAGTTACTGAGACTTTGGTAAAAATTTTAGTTGATTTCCATGATAGAGTTGTTCTTAAGAGTATTTTAAAGAGAAATGATTATTTTAGAGCAAGAGTTGATTTTATATCTGATAAATGTGAATTTAATGATGAACTTTTTACTTATGCTAAATTTTTAAGAGAAACTTATGATACTTATAAATCTTATTTGCCTTCTACAACATCAAAAGATGATGAGAATGTCAATTTTTTTGATAGTCCTGCTAAGTTTGTTGATGTTATAGCTTCTAATGTCAGTTTGGAATATAAAGTTAAAGTGGAACTTTTACAAGAGTTAAATGTTAAGGCTAGAATAGAAAAGTTAATCATGAATTTAAATATTGAGACTGAGCTTTTAATGCTTAAGAAAGATATTAAGAGTAAAGTTAAATCTAAGCTTGATAAAGGACAAAGAGATTATTTTTTGACTGAACAAGTTAAGGAGATTCAAAAAAGATTAGGTAAAGACGAGACTGACTATCTTGAAAGATTGAATGTAAAAGATATTCCTCAAGATATTAAATCTAGAATTGAAAAAGAAATATCTAGATTGACTCGTACAAATGCAAATTCACCAGATGCTAATATTGTTAGGAATTATATTGAATTATTGCTTGAGTTGCCCTGGAATGAAAATACTGTGATGGAGAATTCTTTAAAAGAAATTGAGATTATTTTAAAAAATTCTCATTATGGTATGAATGAGGCTAAAGAGAAAATAATGAACTTTTTAGCCGTTTATCATATTAATTCTAAAGTCCAGGCTCCTATTTTGTGTCTTGTAGGGCCACCTGGAACCGGAAAAACTTCAGTTGCCTTATCTATTGCTAAATCTCTCTCTAGAGAATTTGCAAAAATTTCGCTTGGTGGGCTTAGAGATGAGACAGAAATTAGAGGACATCGTAGGTCTTATGTTGGGGCTCTTCCTGGAGTTTTTATTAATGCAATCAAAGTTGCAGGTAAATCTAATCCTGTTGTTCTTCTTGATGAGATAGATAAAATTAATAGTACTTATAAAGGGAATCCAGAAGCTGCTCTTTTAGAAGTTTTAGATTCCGAACAAAATACCAGGTTTGTTGATCATTATTTAGAGATTCCTTATGATCTCTCTAATGTGTTGTTTGTGGCAACAGCTAATTCGATAAATGAAATTTCTAGGCCTCTTCTTGATAGAATGGAGATTATCAAGATAGAAGGGTATTCTTGTGTTGAAAAGTTAGAAATTGCAAAGAGTTTTTTGATACCAAATATTATTAAGGAGAGTTGTCTAAGTAAAGTTTATATTAGAATAGAAGATGATGTTATTTTACATATAATTAGAAACTATACTATGGAATCTGGAGTGAGAAATTTAAAAAGAGTATTGACCAATTTGTTTAGAACGCTTTTAAGGGAATTGCTTTATAGTTATTCAAAGGAAGATATTATTGAAGGAAATTTTTATTTTCCAAGTTCCTTGATACATGGTAATAATTTACTCTTTACTCATGATCCTGATATTCGTGGTATTTATAGGATAATTAATATGCATAATTTTCATTTTTATGTGAATTGTGAATGTAGGTTTAATTTGATGCGAATTGATTCTTCTGGGTTTGTTTATGGTCTTGCTTGGACAAATTATGGAGGTGCTGTACTTCCTGTTGAAGCTATTAAGTTTGATAAGAAAGGAGACATTATTTTAACAGGTAGTCTTGGAGCTGTTATGAAAGAAAGTGCGCAATTGGCATATTCTGTTGTTAAAACTTATTCTTCAAAATTTAATTTGGACATAAATGAAATTCCAGAAATTCATCTTCATTTCCCAGAGGGAGCTATACCAAAAGATGGACCTTCTGCTGGGATTACTATTGCAACAGCTATTGCTTCTGTTTTATCTGATAAGAAAGTACCTTTGGATGTTGCTATGACTGGGGAAGTTACTCTTAAAGGTTCGGTTCTTTCTGTTGGAGGTATTAAAGAAAAAGTTCTTGCGGCTTATAGGAATGGTATAAATAAAATTATTCTTCCAAGAGATAATGAAAAAGATTATGTTAAACTTCCAGAAGATATTAGAGATAATATTGATGTTAAGTATGTTTCTCATTTAAAAGAAGTATTTGATTATTTAAACATTATTTAAAGTTTATGTGGTAAAATTTATTAAAGGAGGGGCTATGAAAGATGGAGTTAGAAAACCTTCAGGTAGTAGGGCATCTTTGAATTTTCAAGGTATTATTAAAAACCCAACCAAAAATAACTTTTTAAACTTTTCGAATGCCAACTTTGGTAAAAATTTCACTAAAAAAAAGAAAGGTAAATAGCATGACTAGAGTCATGCTATTTGTTACACTACGCTCTCTTAGAATAATATTCTACGATCATTTGTTCATTTGCAAGAGTAGGTATTTCATCTCTTGATGGTATTCGCAGTATTTTGACGTTGAGTGCGTCAGCATTTACTTCTATCCAATCTGGTAATTTTCTAAGGGTAGATGTTTTTTCTATATTAGATCTAACTAATTTTTTTAAGCTATCTTTTTCCTTTACTTGTATTATATCGTTTGCTCTTAAAATAATGGATGGGATTGTAACTCTTCTTCCATTAAGTATAATAATGCCATGTGAAACTATTTGTCTTGCATGAGCTCTTGAAATGGCAAATCCAGCTCGATAAACAATATTGTCAATTCTTCTCTCAAGTAATGCTAAGAGATTATCACCAGTGACTCCTTGTTGTCTTCTTGCTTCTTTAAAAATATTAGTGAGTTGCGTTTCACTAACACCATAAGTAAATTTTACCTTTTGTTTTTCTATTAATTGCTTTCCATATTCTGTAACTTTAGTTCGTCTAGATCTTCCATGCATTCCAGGTGGATTGGGTTTTTTTTTAAGTAATTTGTCATATTTTGGCTGTTCAAAGATATTAACCCCAAATCGTCTAACCAATTTTCCTTTAGCTATACTTTTTCTGTTCATTAATCCCTCACATATAAATAGCAGGAGCAGGACTTGAACCTGCGACCTTCGGGTTATGAGCCCGACGAGCTACCCAGCTGCTCCACCCTGCGTCTTGGAACATAGTCTAACATAATTTTGTTTGTAGTGTCAATTAATTTTATGTTCTTATATTAATATATGGGTTTCGCATATTTCTTGATGACGTTCTTTTATTGTATATTTTATTTTATCTACTTTTTGTATTAACTTTTCTAAGTTATCTTCATACTTTAAGTCTAGCTTGATGTAAAGATTTATTTCATTTCCTTGATGATAAAAATTCAGTTCTTTAAAGTTGATATTAATATTTTTTAATGTATTTTTTATTTCTCTTTTTAAGTTTATGTTTTGTTTTGAGAGAAGATTATTTGCATTGTCGATAATTACGTGTAATCCTTCTTTAATCATCATAAAGCCAATGCATATGGATATTATTTTGTCAAAACCTGTCCATACATAAGTTGCAAGTAATAAACTTAATGTGGTACCTCCATGAGAGAATATACAATTCTTGTCGGATGATGATAATGCTAGAAGTAAATAATTGTTATATCTTTTACCGATTTGGAATTTTACTACATGCTCGATTATTTTTACTAAAAAGAATATAAAAGGTATTAATGGTATCCAAATGCTTTTTTTAAAAGAATTATTTGAAAATATTTCTAATATGTTTTTCTTACTATGATGTTCATGATTAATATGCATTTCAGGTTCTTGATGAAAATCTATTATTTGATTTAGTCCTGTTGAGTTTATAAATATTGTAAATCCTGAGATTATTATGGCGATTCCTATAATTAATGCTATTAAATTTTCCATTTTTTTATATCCGTAAGGATAATGAATTGTTTCTGGTTTATTTGTAATTTTTAAACTAAAATATGTAATTGTTGATAAAATGAAATCTGATGTAACATGAAGTGCATCTGCTATGAGAGCAAATGAATTAAAAAGAATGCCAACGGTAAGTTTAGATGTTATTGATGCTATTTCTGCTAGTACTGAAATTAATCCTATTCTCATAATGATTGTATCTTTTTTTGTTTCATGAGTTAAATCTTTTTCATATTCATTATTGTTATTGACAAATCCTAAATTTTTAAGCTCTTCTTTTATATCATTGATTTTGCATAATACTTTGTGTACTTTATTTTTTTTCCCATAGTGGATTAGATTACGAATTAATATTTTTTCTATTCCTTCTGCATGAAAATTTGGATCCATATAAAAATTATTGATTTGAATTTCTTTATCTTGTATTTTTGCTTTTAAATATGAAATCGTATTAACGTTATTTTCTACATACGCTATGTAAATTTCATTTTTTTGTAGGTTTTCAAGATTTAATTGAGTGCATTTATTGATATTTTTGCTATTAATTATTTTAATCATATTTGCACTTTTCCTTTAGTTTATTGCATAATCCTATTATGTGTAAAGATAACATTATTTTTTTTAATATTCAATTAATTTCGTTATATCACTAAATGGGGTGGAGGGGTGTCTTATGTTGCAATCTCAATTATTTGTTAAAAAATGCAAAAGATGTATTTCTAAAGATGAAATTTTAATGAATAATGTAAAGAATGTCGAAAATGTTTTTTATGATTTTCTTAAAGTTTTTGACAAAAAGGCTTTAGAAAATATGTTTAATTATTATTATGAAAATTTTAATTTTGATAAAGGAATATATGATTTTATTGATAAATTTATTCCAATGATTGATTTTTTGTCATTAGAAATTTTGGAGCATGAATTTAATTTTGATGAGAAAAGAATTATTTTAGATATTTTTGATGCATCTGCATGTACTATGAAATCTAATCAGTTAAGCGAGTTTGCAAAGGCTATCGTTTCTCTTGGTATTTTGGGTTGATATTGAGACTTGATTTTTATATAAGATTTTATGTCATGTTGTTTGATTTGCTTTAAATATTTTTGATAGTTCTTCCTTATTGAATGGAAATTTAAGTAGATCGTTGAGTGTGTAAGTTTTAAAAACTTTTTTGTTCATGTTAAATTGATTAGGATCTGTTATTAATATTTTAGTATCTTCTTCAAAAAATTCTGACATTACTTGACGACATATTGCGCATGGGACACTTGCTGGGACTGTTGTGACTAATATGAAATCTATTTTTTGGATGCCAACAGATGATATCATGTTCATTATTGCAGCTTGTTCTGCACATCTAGTTGCTCCAAAACTTGCATTTTCAACATTTGAACCTTGAAAAAATAAATTGTCTTTTGTTTTAATACAAGCTCCAACTTTAAAATTTGAATAAGGAGAATATGCATTATTTCGTGCAGTTTCAGCTAATTGAAATGCTTTTATAATTGTATCCTGTTCATTATCATTCATTTATAAAACCCCTTGAATTTATAACGTATTCAATTATAACATAATGTTTATAATTTTCTATTAAAATATTGTAAAATGTTTAATTATAAGATGTGGTTATTGATTTATGTGAAAGGTTTGTTAATGTTTTTTTATGATTGATGTTATTGAATTTATTAAAAAGTATGACAATTTTATTATTGTTGGGCATAAGGATCCCGATTTTGATTGTATAGGTTCATCTTTGGCGTTGGCTTCTTTTTTGCGCAGAATAGGCAAAGGAATTATTCTGTTAAATGAAGGTCCATTTGTAAGGAAGGAAATAATTCCTTTTAGAGAGAAGTTTTTGTCTAGATGGCCAGATATTAATTTATCAGATTATGCTGTTATTATTTTGGATTGCTCCATATTTGATCGCATTGGAGATGAATTTGTTTTTTATGTAAAAGATATGCCCATTCTTGTTATTGATCATCATTCTTCAGGAGATAAATTGGATACCCTTGGATATATTGATCCTGGTGCGCCTTCAACAACTTTTTTGATTGAAAAGTTAATTAGAGCATTTGGATATGAAGTTACTAAGGAAGAGGCATGGTATATTTTAGTGGGGTTTTGTACAGATACAGGATTTTTTAGATTTATTTCAAGCGATGATCCTGCACCCTTTGAAATGGTATCTAGACTTGTATCTAAAGGCTTGATCCTTAAAGATATTTATAATTATATTGAATCTGTTAAAAGTTTAGCCTCAATAGATGTGCTTAGTATGATGCTAAATAATCTTAGGACGTATTTTGATGGGAAGGTATTGTTAACGATTTTACCCTTTAATGCTAAGAGAGACAATAATATTAGTGGAGTTAATGAACTATTTTATTCACTTCTTGCTAATGTAGAAAATAATGAAATACTAATTATTTTGAAAGAAACAGAAGATGGTTCTATTTTAGCAGGACTTCGTTCTAAGGAATATTTCGATGTGGGTGAACTTGCAAAATATTTTGGAGGAGGGGGACATAAACATGCTAGTGGATTTAAGATTAAAAGTAGTGCTTTAAACCTTTTAGAAAATCAAATAATTGCATATATTAAAGATGCTATTAATTCTTGAAATTCATTAAAGGTATTTGTCCTTTTGGATTAAAATCTTCTGTTAAAGTTAAAAATCCAGATTTAAATGATAGTGTTGTGGTGCCATATACTACTACTATGTTTTCTATCCAGTTAAGTTGTTTAATGTGTTGAGGAGTAAGAGACACAATGATGCTTATTTTATTTTTATATTCTTTTAAATTTTTTATGTACTCTAAACTAGCAGGTGTTGATACATTAAAAATAACTTGTTCATATTTTTCAATTAAATTTTTTATTTCTTTTAATTGTATGGGATTCATGCTATTTAGTGGATAATAATTATAATAATAGCCATAACTATTTTGAAATATTTTTTTACCTTCTTTAATCATTGTGTTATAAGGTGATATTAATAGCGTTTTTTTTTGCTTTGATACCTTTTTTGATAATTTTATTTTTGTTATACTCCTTAATGTATTTTGTTCAAAAAAAAATTCAGCTTCTTTAGTAGGTATTTCTTTAGCATTGTCATATTTTGGAAAAAGTTCTTCTCTGTTTCTTTTTTCTTTTAGATATTCTAATTTTATTTTAAGTATTCTTTTATTGGATTTAATAATGTTTTCTCTTATTGTATTATCTTTTTGCATGAGGTTTAATAGTTGATTGTAAGCATTATTTTGTATATCTTCATTTAATGATATTAATAAAATATCAGTTTCTGTTCTAATAATTCGTTCAATTGTGTCATAAATGCTCTCATTTTGATATTTTACTGCATTCATTAGTAGGTCATCTGTTATTATTAAATTGTCGTATTTTAAGTCTTGCCTAAGAATTTCCTTGATAATTTTAGTTGATGAGGATGCAGGTATTTCTTTTCCGTTTGTAAGCATTGGATATGCTAAGTGTCCGCTCATAATCATTGGAATGTTTTCTTGTATTAGTATTTTATATGGTAACAACTCATTTGCTTTAATTTCTTTTAAATCTGAATTTATTATTGGCATTTTTATATGAGAATCAATAACAGTATTGCCATGTCCGGGAAAATGTTTTGCTGTTGAGATTATGCCTGCTTGTTTTTGTCCTTTATAGAAAGCCAATGCAAATAGAGATACGATTTGTGGATTATTTGAATATGTTCTTGGTCCTATTATGAAATTTTCTTCATTACTGTAAATATCTGTTATTGGAGCAAAATTTATGTTAATTCCAAGTTGTTTTAATTCATTTGCTATGTGATATCCAGTAAAGTAGGCATCATTTGGTGATAGAGTTGCTGTTATGCCAAGATTTCCTATTGTTTTTGATGTTGTAAGTTTTATATGTTGTGTCCATCCACCTTCTTGATCTGTTGCTATAAATAAGGGAATTTTAAATCTATTGTTTTGAGAAGTTGTTTGTGCTTTATTTATACTTTCTATTAATTTGTATAAATTTTTTGCATTCCATCCAAAAATTTTGATTCCACCTAAATTTTTTTCTTTGATGAAGTTTAAGGTAAAGTTTGTTATTTCTTCTTTTGGGTAACTTATCATAAACATTTGTCCCAATAATTCTTTGTCATTCATTTGACTTACTATTTGTTCTATTAATTTTTCTTTATTTTCTGTACTCCAAAAGTCATAACAAAAACAATTATTATTAATTAAAAAAACAATTATATAAATAATTTTTTTCATTTGAAACCATACTAATCTTTTTTTGATTTATAAGTATATCATATTGTTTTAGGTTTACTTATTTCAAGTTCCTTATTATTTTAAAATTTTTTGAATATATTGTTTATATTGTAATTGTAAATTAATTATTATTTCCAATTTATATTAAATGTTTTGTTTGTTTATCAGTACTATTTATATTGACAAAATATCTTTGAATTTATACACTTTAATGGCTACAGGCTGATGTAGCTCAGTTGGTTAGAGCACTCGGCTCATATCCGGGATGTCGTGGGTTCAAGTCCCTCCATCAGCATTAAGGAGTTTGTATTATGAGAGTAGCAATTATACTTGCAGATGGTTTTGAAGAAATTGAAGCTGTAGTGCCTATGGATATTCTAAGGCGTGGTAATGTTGATTTGAAAGTTGTAAGTTTAAATGATAGTAAACTTGTTTCAAGTTCTATGGGTTTTGTTTTTGGAGCAGATGAGAAGATATCAGATTGCACAGCAGATCATTTTGATTTAATAATACTTCCTGGGGGAATGCCAGGTGCTACGAATCTTTTTGAATCTAAGGATTTAGATGATATTTTGAGAAATATGAATTTACAGGGCAAGTTGATTGCAGCTATTTGTGCATCTCCAGTAGTTGTTCTGGCTGCAAAGGGACTTTTGGGTGAGAGTAAATTTACATGTTATCCAGGGCTTGAAAATGATATTACTGATGGTGAGTTTGTTAATGAAGATGTTGTTATTAGTAATAATTTTATTACTTCTAAGGGTGTTGGCACGTCTTTTGAGTTTGCTTTTACTTTATTAAAGATTGTTAAGGGAGCGGATGTACTTGAGGATGTTAAAAATAAAGCCTTGCTTTAATGTGAGATATGCAATGAGTAATTGCTATTAATATTATTTGTTTAATTTAAAAAAATGTTTTATGTTAAAGAGTCGTTTTTTGTATATTATATTTTGTGATTAATTATTTTTTATTAGATTATAGGTATCTTCGACTATAGTTAGTTCTTCATTTGTTGGGATGACAAGTATTTTTATCTTACTTTGATTACTTGATATGTCATATTCTGTGTTTTTATCTATTGCTAAATTATTTTTTTGAAGGTCAATTTTAATTCCAATTTTTTCAAATCCTTGAAGTGATAATTTTCTTATCTCATAATCGCTAGTACCAATTCCTGCTGTAAAGATTATTGCATCAATATTAAAGTCTAAAGCCGCAAGGTAAGACCCAATATATTTTTTTATTCTATAAGTCATTATTTCAACCGCAAGTTTAGAATTATATTTATTATTGTTACTTTCTTTCCAAATATCTCTTAAGTCATTTGATTTGCACGATATACCAAGCATACCACTTTCTTTATTAAGAATGTCTTCAATTTGTTTTGGAGTTTTTTTTAGTATTTTGCTCATTAAGGGGATAATTGTAGGATCTATGTCTCCACTTCTTGTGCCCATTACAAGGCCTTCAAGTGGAGTTAGTCCCATACTTGTGTCATAAGATATTCCTTTTTGAACAGCATTAATACTTGCTCCATTGCCTAGGTGTAATATTATTAAATTTAGATCCTCTACATTCTTATTGAGTATTATTGCAGTTCTTTTTGTTATATATGCATATGAGAGACCATGAAATCCATATTTTCTAATATGATAATCTTTATACCAAGAATATGGTATGGCATATAAGAATGCCTTTTGATTCATGGTTTGGTGCCATGATGTGTCAAAACATGCGACTTGTTTTGCATTTGGAAATAATATAAACATTTGTTCTATTACTTTTATTGCAGTTGGATTGTGAAGAGGTGCAAGAAGAGATATTTTTTTTAGTTCATTTAATACATTTTTATTAATGATTACTGAGTTTTTAAATTTTGCACCCCCATGTACAATTCTGTGTCCTATTCCTTGAATTTGGTCTAAATGATTAATAATGTTAGTTTTTTTATTTGTTAAAATTTTAATCAAATGTTTTAGTGCTTTTTTGTGAGATTGAATGTTTAAATTCGTTAATTCTAAAAATTTGTTTTTGAACTTAATTTTGATTATTGCTTGGGTTGTTTTAATTTTTTCAATTATTCCTGATGCTAATATTTTTCCATTGTGATATTGATATTCATAAAGTGTAAATTTTAATGAGGAACTTCCTGTGTTTAGTACTAGTATTATCATATTTTTCATTTAATTATTATTATAATAATAGATACAAATTTTTGTATATCCAATTTATTTTATCTGTTTCTTGAATATTTCCTAAATGTAGGAAAATCGAATTTTTGTATTCTTGATTTAATTTTAAAATATTAGGATTGTCTTTAATAATTTTCATGATTTTTTCTGCAGGGATGCTATTTATATCTAAATATTCAATTTCAAGTAGTCCATTTCTTTCTTTAAGGCTTGTAATATTGAGTTTTTGTGCAAGTAATTTTAGTTCCGATAAAATAAGTAGGGTATTTAGTTCGTTGGGAATTGGTCCAAATTGATCATAAATTTCAGATCTTAGTTTGTTATTTTCTTCTTCACTTTGAATTGCTGAAATTTTTTTGTAGATTGATATTTTATGTTGTTCATTATTTATGTAACTATTAGGGATAAATCCATTGTAATTAATTTCAATGTTAATTTCATTTTTTTTTGAAGTTTTTCCCATGCGTTTTTCAATTGCTTTATTTAGCATTGTTAAGTAATAATCTAGTCCAATAGATTCAATTTCTCCATGTTGTTCTCTTCCAAGTAAATTACCAACGCCTCTTATTTCCATGTCTTTCATTGCAATTTGAAATCCTGCTCCAAGTTCTGAAAATTCAGATATTGCTCTTAGTCTTTCAATAGCGCCTTCATTGAGATTTGAATTTTCTTTATATAAAAAATAAGCAAATGCTTTTTTTGAGCTTCTGCCAACTCTTCCTCTTAGTTGGTATAATTGTGCGAGCCCAAATCTATTTGCATTGTTGATTATTATTGTATTTGCATTTTCAATATCTATTCCATTTTCAATGATTGTTGTTGCTAGTAGTACTTGATATGATTTATTTATAAAATCTTGCATGATGTTTTCAATTTGTTCCCCCGTAAGTTTTGCATGGATAGTGGCAATTCTTGCATAAGGGACTACTTTTTCTATCATTGCTTTTATTGAATCTAGTTCTTGAATATTATGATGTACGAAAAAAACTTGTCCATCTCTTGATAGTTCATTTTCGATTGCATGTTTAATTAGTATTTCACTAAATTCTTCAACGTAAGTTTCTATTTTAATTCTGTTTTGGGGTGGAGTTTTTAAAACAGAAATGTCTCTTAGTTTGATTAATGACATGTGAAGAGAACGAGGAATTGGAGTCGCTGATAATGCAAGAGAATCAACAGAGACTTTTATTTCTTTTAGTTTTTCTTTTTCTTTAACACCAAACCTTTGTTCTTCATCAATAATAATGAGACCCAAATCTTTATATGTTATTTTTTTTGATAGTATTTTATGTGTTCCAATTATTATGTCAATGCTTCCTGTTTCTAAATTGCTTAGAATTTCTTTTTCTTTTGATTTTTTTATAAATCTGCTAATCATTGCAATTTGAATTGGGAAATTTTTAAATCTTTTTTTAAATGTATTGAAGTGTTGTTCTGTAAGAATTGTTGTTGGAGATAGTATTGCTACTTGTTTTTTCCCCATAACGGCTTTAAATGCAGCTCTCATTGCAACTTCAGTTTTTCCAAATCCAACGTCTCCGCATAGAAGTCTGTCCATTACTTTTGAACTCATCATATCTTGTTTTATTTCTGATATTGCTGTTAATTGATCTGGAGTCTCATCATATGGAAATTCTGATTCAAATAATAATTGCCATTCATCATCTTGAGGATATTGAAATCCTTTAATATTTTCTCTTTCTGCATAAAGTGAAACAAGTTGATCCGCAATTTTATCAATTTTTTTTGTTGCATAAATTTTTTTCTTTTCCCAGGTTTTTGAACTGATTCTATCTAGTTTTATATTTTGAGTTTCATTGCCAATGTATTTTTGAATAAGGTGTGTTTGTTCAATAGGAATAAATAATTTTTCATTATCAGCATATTCAATTTCAATATAGTCTTTTTCAAGAAGACTTGTTTTGATTCTCTTTATTTGTCTAAATATTCCGATTCCATGATTTATATGGACAATATGACTATTTTTTTCAACTTCAATAAATGAATCTATAGGTTTTGTTTTTGATGATTCGAAAGTTTTATTTGTTTTTTGTTTTTTGTTAAAAATATCTGCTTCAGTAATAATAGCTATTTTTTCTTCGTTTATTATAAGAGAGCTTGATATTTTAATAACTTCAATTTTGATTTTAGGTATGTCTTGAAAAATATATTTTAATTTTTCTTTTTGTGAGTTGGATTCTGCTGTAATAATTACTTGAAATCCATTATCAATCCAATTTTGTATTTCTTGTTTTGCAAGCACGATATTTGAAAAAAATCTACGTTCGCTTTCAATTTTAAATTCTATAACTTCTTCTGTAGGTTTTTCTGTTTGCTGATTTATAGGAGTTTTTATAAAATATATGTTGGTTTTTAATTTTAAATCATTGGGATTTATAAAGATTTCTTTTGGTGATACTATTTTTATGTCTGATTCTATTGCTTGAGTGTAGAGCTTATCATATTCTTTATATATTTTTTTGATTTCTTCTTTTAAATTTGGTATTTCAAAATTTATAGTAAGTGTATTTTCATTTATTTCTTGGCTTAAGATAGTCTCTCCTAATAATGGATAAAATACTTCTTCTGTTCTTGCGTTGTATTTTGTTTCAATTTGTTTGAAGAATTGTTTATATTCAGTTTCTTTGATGTAGTTTTTTAATTTATCTATGTTTTCTTTGCTCCAAATTATTTCTTTTTTTGGAATTATGTCAAATTCATCAATATTATTTTTTTGTTTTAATTGATTTAGGGGGTTGAAATAATTGATTTGCTTTATTTTATCGTTATTAAGAGAAATTCTTGTTGGTTCTTTGTGATTAAATGAATGTATATCTATTATTTTGTTCTTTATTGTAAATTCTCCGGGTAATGTAACCCTCATTGTTTTTTCATATCCCATTTTTAGGAGTTTTTTTTCAAAATTTTCTATGTTAATTATTTTATCTATTTGGATTTTATATCTATTATTAAATAGATCCTTTTTTGTAGGAATTTTACTAAGTAGAGATTTTAATGAAACAATATATATGCCAGGATTATTTTCATAAAAGTTGATTAAAAATTTTACTCGATCACAGAAAACTTTACTTTTTGAGCCAATTCCTTTGTATATAAGAGGACTGAAGTAATTAAGTTCGTATATTTGATCTGTAATTTGTGTTAAATCATTTTTAATTTCATCTGATATATTTTCATTTTTAACTATCAGTATAACTTTATTATTATTACTATATTTTTTGATTTTGTGAATTAAGAAAGCTTTAAAAAATTTTTCGTATCCTGTTAGTGTAAAATGTATATTTTGTTCAATAAGTTTTTGCATTTTTTTTAAATTTTGATTGTTTTTTAGTTTGGTGGTCAATTCTTTTTCTATATTCATTTTTTACCTTTTTGTTTTTGTAGTTTAGTATAATATTATATATTAATAGATATGTTCTGTTTCGTTATGTATAATATTAGTTAGATTTTGAGGAGTTTATGGAATTTAGAAAGTTATTGTTTGTTGTATTTCTTATGATTGTTCCTTCGATATTTTTTCCTAGGGATTATAAGGGTCTTGATTTTAAGATAAAATTTTTCAATCAATCAATTTATCGTGTGAATAGTAATGTTTCTATTGAAGTTTTACTTAGTAATTCATCTGATGATTTAATTACCCTTGAGGTAGGGGATGTTAATACTTTTGGTTTTGATTTTGATGTTACAGATACTACTAATATAAAGGTTAAGAGATCACTTGAATATGTAAAAAATAGATCAAAAAATGTTGCGATTCCTGTTAGAACTTTAATTTTAAGACCTAATGAGAGATTTTCTGTAGTAATGAGTTTAAATCAATTTGTACAATTTGATAAAGATGGTGTTTATTTTGTTAAAGGTGTATTTTTCCCAAATATTTCAGCTCCTCAAGAACGTGTGGAGTCTAATGTTATTACCTTATTTTTGAAACCTAAAATGGATAATATTGCAGAAAAATTTGACTTTTCTAATTTAGCTTCCAATCGTGAGGTACAAAATGTTTTAAAGCGAGAAAATTTATCTCCTGATAAGGTTATTGAATATTTATTTTCAGCATTGCGACTTGGAGAGAGAGAAAAATTCTTTTTATATATTGATATTGAAAGTCTTATTTTAAATGATCAAAATAAGTCATATCTTTATAAACAAGAACTTAAATCGGGTTCTAACAATATGATTGAAGAATATAAGGAATATTTGTGGAATAATGGTAATTCTTATATTTCAAAAGTTCCAAGTAAATTTTCTATTGTTGAGACTTCTTATACAGATTCTACGGGTAGGGTTGTCTCTGATGTGTATTTTGAGGATGGTCATTTTTATGTTGCCAAGCGATATACCTTTTTTTTAAAAAAGTATGATTATTATTGGATCATTTATGATTATACTGTTCAAAATACTGGAATTAAGGAGAAATACTAGGCCTTTTATTTTGAAAATTAAAGGGTTTTGGAGTATTTTATATATAATAACTTTTATTGATTTGTATGCTAATTTTAAGCATGAAGTTGTTAGAGGAGATACTTTGTATTCAATTTCTATTAAATATAAGGTATCAGTAAAGGAACTTAAAATTGCAAACAATTTAAAATCGGAAAATATTAAGATTGGACGTATATTATTTATTCCAAATTCTTCTAAAGCTAAAAACAAGCTTAATACTAAGAAGGTTACTGCTAAAAAATATAGTCAGAAAGCAAAGGTTGCTCAATATGGCACTAGTAGTAAAATTTATATTGTTAAGGTTGGGGATACTATTGAAGATATATCAAAGAAATATGGCGTAAAAGAAAAAGAATTGATTGCTTGGAATAATTTAAATTCTAAAATTCTTAAGGTTGGGTCTAAGTTGAATTTAGATGAGCCTGATTTTTTAAAGCCATATTTAGTTAAAAAAGGTGATTCACTTTCAAAACTTTCTGTTGATTTTGATATTAGTATTTCAGATATTATACGATTTAATTTTTTAGATAGTAAAAATTTGGTAATTGGACAAAAATTATATTTAAAGAAAGCTTCTAGCAATGTGCATTTTCATTATGTAAAGCGGGGAGAGACACTTGGTAAGATAGCATATATTTATGGTGTTACTGCAAAACATCTTGTTCGTTTAAATGGAAATAACGCAATAAATTTAAAGGCAGATTCGATTTTAGATGTTTCTGGAGTAATAGAATCAGATTTTGCAACTCCTAGTGTTTTGCAATTGGAGGAAAAGGCTAAAAATAATGAAACTTTTATATCTCATAAAGTGTCTGTTGGTGAGACCTTATATAGTATTGCTCGTCAATATGGGATTTTGCTTGAAGATTTGAAAAGTTGGAATAATTTAAATGGAAATCATATTGTGTATAATCAGGAACTTAAAATTTATGATAAGAGCAAAAGATCAGTTGTTGGTGATAAAGTTTTAGATGACATTGTAGGTGATGATGATAATTCTAAGAGTAAAGTTAAAGCTATTGCAAATGTTATTTCTGCCAAGAATAAGAAGTTAAATTTGGATTTTTCTAATGTTTTAGAGCATAGAAATGCCTTTGATATTAGTGCTTTAGTTGTTCTTGAGCCTAAAATACCTATCTTTGAATTTAATGGAATTTTTTATTATTGGTATAAGCCTAAAAAAGTAAGTCAGCCAAGTGAATTTTATTCAGAGGATTGGCATTCTCCTCTTAATGCATATAAGAAAGCAAGTCAGCTTTTTAAAAGTTTTGAAAATCTTGTTCAATCTCGTCCGATTAAAAATAATAGTTTAAAAAATAAATTAATAATAATTGATCCTGGACATGGGGGACTTGATCCTGGTGCTATTGTTAAGGCTAAAGATGGACTTAATAATGAAATTTTTGTTGTTGAGGATGAATATGTTTATGATATTGCTTTAAGGCTTTATGTTTATCTTAAAGAATATGGAGCTAATGTTGAATTGACAATTTTATCTCCCGATCATTTAATTAGAGATAGTGTAGAGGCTAATAATACTTTTGTTAATGTTAAGAATGAAGTTTATAATGATTATGATTTAAATAAGACAGATACGGTTGATTCTTGGATAAATGGTACTCTGGAAGGTTTGAAGAAAAGATTATCTGTTGTAAATAAATTTGTAAATAAATATAGAAATATTAAAAGAGAAGATATGCTTTATATTAGTTTGCATTCTGATAATAGTGTTGGTGCTCCTAGATGTATGGGATTTTATTATCATTCTGAGGATGAAGGAGGATTTGATACTCATTCAAAGAGTATTATTGAAAAAATGACAGCAGATTTTAAAAGACCTCCTTATATTAAAGGACAAAATCTTTATATGTTGAAAAATAATGTTGTTAAGACTAAATTGTTGGTTGAAGTTAGAAATTTGGCGTTTGATGAAGAAGCTTGGGCAATTAGGTCTTCCAAGCTTAGAAATTTAGATTCTAAAATTCTTGCTGATGCTATTTTAAAAATTTTGTAGATTTGTTAATTTTTTGTTATTAATTTGGCTACTTGACAAAAGATTTTCAATTTATCATAATGTTTAGGTATCCATTCCCCTATAGCTCAGCGGTAGAGCAGGTGGCTGTTAACCACTTGGTCGGAGGTTCAATTCCTTCTGGGGGAGTTTTTTTATTGTAAAATTATTTTTTCTATGTCTTTGCGTTTTATCTTAAAGTAATTGAGTCTTTCAAGTAATTTTTTGTTATTTCCATTTCCTAAGTTAAAATGCTTTTGTATTTGTTCTCTTTTCTTTTTTGATTGGGGTCCTGTTATCCCAAGTTCTATTAAATCGCTTAAACTTAAATTTTCTTTTTGTTTTTCATTATAAAAAGTGCTTATTTTTTGTAAAATTGCTTTTATTTCAGATTTAGAAGATATTTCAACTTCTTGATTTTGAGTTTTAAGATAAGCATGCTTAATTTTATTATTATCATTTAAATAACCTGTTCTTTTAAGTATTTGTTTTCTAATAATGTTTCCTGCTTTGTCGCTATCAGTAAAAATAATTATACCATTTGTTTCTATTGCTTTTTTTAAAACATTAATGGTTGATCTTTTTAGATATAACCCACCAGTTTCAATTATAGTACATTTAAATAGAGCTTTTATTTTCTTAGCATCGTCTTTACCTTCAACTACAATTATTTCTTTTATGTGTTTCAGATTTTAATTCCAATTTTCAAAAAATGCTCTTAAAAGTTTAATTGCTTCTATGTGATCTGATATTGCAATAGTTTCTCTTAAAGAGTGCATTCCCCACATTGGAGTTCCAATATCTATTGTTTCAATACCTGTTTTTGAATTTGCAATTGGACCAATTGTGCTTCCGGACTTTGTATCTGCTTTCATTAGTATTTCTTGAATTTTAATATTATTTTTTATAGCTAAAGCTTTAAGTTTTGCCCATCCATTTGCTGTTGTTGCATATTTAAAATTGGCATTGCTTTTGATAGTTACACCTTTTCCTAGACTTGTTTTGTAGTAAGGGTCATGTTTACATATGTATCCTGGATGTATTCCATGTGCTCCATCCATTGAGATATTAAATGATTTTTGGAGTTTTATCATATGTTCTTCTTGTCCTAAATTTAAAACATAATCTATTCTTTCTAAAATTTCTGTTAGTAGTGTTGAATTAGCTCCTCTAGAAGTTAGAGATCCAATTTCTTCATTATCAAAGAATACAGCTACTTTGTTTTTTTTGTTATTTGTGTGAACAAATGCATTCATTATTGCATGACATCCTGATTTGTTGTCAAGATTTTTTGATGCTAAAAATTCACCTTCACTGCCTATAATTTTAGAAGGTTCAGATGCTGTGAATATTAAATCACATGATAAGAAATCTTGTTGGGATATTTGTAATTTTTCTAGGATAATTTCTTTAATACTTTTTTTAAGACTTGTTATAACAACTATATTTTCATGAGTGTTGTATGTAAATCCTTCATTTGCTTTGTGGTTTAGGTGTATAGCTACATTTGGTATAATGCCGATATTTTCAATTGTGATTAATTGTGAATTAATTATTCCTTCTTTCATGAAATATACAATTCCTGCTAAGCTTAAGTCTCTGTCAGTCCAGGTTGAGATTATTGGACCACCGTAAATTTCAATATGTTGAGAGAATACATTGCCTTCGTTCTTGCTAGATTCTATTTTAAGTTTTAATCCAGGACTGTCAGAATGGGCTGATGATATTAGAAATGGTTCGTGTATTTTATTGGTATTAATATTGAATGCAATAAGACTTGTTCCTTCCTTTTTTATATAATAATATCCCGTTTCTAATTTCCATTTTTCATTAAGTTTAAGTTCCTTGGCATTAAGATAATATAATAATTTTTGTTCGATATAATTGATTAGATGGTATGGTGTTAAACTTTTATCTAATAAATTTTGAAAATGTGATATGTCTAATGTTGCATCATGCATTTGTTCTTTCCCCTTTGGTTTTATTGTTTTAATAATATCTAATATTTTATTATAATAGCTTGTGCATGTATATAGGTTTGTGTATATGTGCTAAGGAGATTGTTAAATGGATAAATTTTATAAATTGATATTTTCCACTTTAATCTTTATTGCTTGTACAGCGTCTTCAGAAGTTAATTTACAAGATGATGCTAGCGGAACGATTTCGGTAGTGTTTAATGTTAATAAAGAATTTGAAAGGATCAGAAGAGAACTTGTTACAACTCTTGTAGGAAATGATGTTGCCAAGATGTCGCTTTTTCCTGTTAAAGAGATAAAGCAGTATTTTCGTGATGATGGGGAAAAAATAGGTTTAAGACTTTTAAATATTAAATCAAATGGTGATTCTCTTAAATTGGTTGTTAAGTTTGATAGTTTGATAAAGGTTGCAAGAGATTATCTTGAAAAAGAAAATCTACCTTTGTTTAAGATAGAAAATAAAAATGGGAAGAATATTATTGATATTGATTTAAATTTGAAGAATGTTACTAAGGTGATTAATGAGAATAAAGAATATATAAATGATGCACTTGCGGCATTATTGCCTTCAGAAGAAATACCAATGTCTGAAAAAGAATATAGAGATGTATTAATGTATTTTTTATCAGATTTTACTGATAATGCAAGTGCTATGATTGATAATTCTAACCTTAAAATTAAAATTAAGACATCAAGAAAAATTCAAGAGCAGATTGGATTTAATCAAATTAATTCAAATACCTTAGAACTTAATCTAGATATGATTAAGACTGTGAGTCTTCAAAAACCAATAAAGTTGAGACTAGTTTATTAACTTTATTTAAATATTTATTTCAAATATAAATGAGAGATAAGAATTATTTCTTATCTCTTTTCATAAATCCTATTAATAGTCCTGTTATTAAACTTCCAATTAGGATTGCTACTATCCACATTAATGGATGAGTTATTATTGGTAGAATAAAAATACCTCCGTGTGGAGCCATAAGTTTTACTTGAAATAATGCAGATAAAAAGCCTCCAATAGATGAACCTATTATGCAAGCAGGTATTACTTTTAGAGGATCTGATGCTGCAAAAGGAATTACCGCTTCTGTTATAAAACATGCTCCTAAAACATAACAAACTTTACCAGCTTCATGTTCTTCTTGTGAAAACTTGTTTTTAAAAATGCTGGTTGCAAGTGCAATTCCTATTGGGGGAATCATTCCTCCTGCCATTACGCTTGCGTGAGGGATATAATTTTCTGAAGTTATCATTGCGATTCCGAATGCATAAGCTGCTTTGTTTACCGGTCCACCCATATCTATTGCCATCATTCCTCCAAGTAATGCACCTAGTAATGCCATATTTGTTCCACTTAGTGAATTTAACATATTTGTTATAGATGAATTAAGATATGCAATTGGTGCTAATAATATATATGTTAAAAATCCAGCTATTAGTACTGAGAAAAATGGATAAGTTAAGACAGGATTAATGCTGCTTATATTTTTTGGTATTATTTTTTGACTTATTGATTTTATTATTAAGGTAACGTATCCTGCAATAAATCCTGCTAATATTCCCCCTAGAAATCCTGCATTTCCTTTACTCATCATTAGTCCTGTAATCATTCCAGGTGCAAGGCCAGGGCGTTCTGCTATACTAAATGAAATGTAACCAGCAAGTATTGGAATCATTAAGAAGAAAGCATTGCCACCACCAATTTGCATTAAAATATCTGCTATTTTATTGTAATTTGGATCGTTTGGGTCAAAAGCTTTAATGCCAAACATAAATGATATTGCAATTATTATTCCTCCAGATACTACAAATGGAAGCATAAAAGATACACCATTCATTAAGTGTTTATATATCTCCGTATTACTTGTATTATTTGTTATTGTGTTTTCTGTTTTTTGTGATGTGTTGCTTCTATAGATTTCTGCTTTGTTATCAATGATATCTTGAATGAGTTCTTTTGCCTTATGTATACCATCTTTAACCCCAACTTCAATTAATGGTTTGCCATTAAATCTTGTTTTATTAACAGTTTTGCCGGATGCAATAATTATTCCTTTTGCTTTTTTGATATCTTCTTCGTTTATTGGATTTTCAACTCCACTAGAGCCATTAGTTTCTATTTTAATTTCTACGTTTAATTCGTTTGCGGCTCTTTTTAAGCTGTCGGCTGCCATGTATGTATGGGCGATTCCTGTGGGACATGCAGTTACTGCTAAAATAAAATTTTCAAGATTCGTTTTGCTCATTATTGTATCGCTGTTGGGAGTATTTAAAATAATTTCTAAAAATCTATTTTTGTCGTTTGTATTCATAATCTCTTGTCTTAGAATGTCGTTATTAAATATGTTATTAAGATAAGAAATTGTTTTAATATGGTCATTACCAGTTGTATTTTCAGGAACAGCTATCATAAAAAATAGTTTTGAAGGTTTTAAGTCAGAAGCACCAAAGTCAAATCCTTTGTCTTTAACTCTTAATATTGCTATTCCATGTTTTTCAACAAAATTACCTTTTGCATGGGGCATTGCAATATATTCTTCAAGACCCGTTCCACTTATTTCTTCTCGTTTTTTAATATCTTTTATAAAATTTTCTTTGTTCCTTAGGTATCCATTTTCATTTAGCATGTCGGCCATTTTTTCAATTACGTCATCTTTGCTTTTGGCTTCGTAATTCAATAATATTAATTTTTTAGAAAATAAATCTTGCATAGGGAAGCTCCTTGATATAGTGTATAATTCCTATTATAATAGGCATGATATATTATAATTATATCATATAATTATAATATATTAAGTTGTTTAATTGTATTACTTAATTAATTAAGTAATACAATTAAACAACTTAATAATAATAAAGGAGACTTAATTGATATATACTCTTACGCTTAATCCTGCTATTGATTATAAGATAGTTGTGGAAGGGTTTCAGCAGGAGCATCTTAATCATGTTGTTAAGAGTAGTTTTCTTGCTGGAGGGAAGGGAATAAATGTAAGTAATGTGCTTAAAAATTTTCAAATGGAGAGTATTGCTTTTGGATTTTTGGGTGGTTTTACGGGTGATTATATAAAGAGCTATCTTAATTTAATGAAAATAAAGCATAATTTCGTTAATATATCTGATAATACTAGAATTAATATTAAAATGATGTCATATGGAAAAGAAACAGAAATTAATGGTAATTCACCTGTGATTCTTGAGAAAGATTTTGGATCTTTGATTGTGAAGTTGAAAGAGTTGGATGTGGGTATTTTAGTTATGTCTGGGAGTATTCCAAGTTCACTTGGATGTCGAGCTTATAATGAGATAGTTGAGAATTTGTCAAGTAATTTGAGGGTTGTTGTTGATACTAGTGGTCCTGCATTACAAGAAATTATAAAAATTAAGCCTTTTTTGATAAAGCCAAATATTAATGAACTTAAAGAACTTTTGGGTATAAATTTGACTTCTGATAAAGATTTAATTAATGTTGGGCATAAACTTGTAGAAAGGGGTGTTCAAAATATCATAATCTCAATGGGAGATGACGGGGCTATTTTTATAAATAATCAAAATGTTTATATAGCTAATGTTCCTAAAATTGATTCTTTGAGTACTATTGGTGCAGGAGATTCTGTTGTTGCTGGATTTGTATATGCTTATCAAAAGGGACATTCTTTTGGTGATTCTTTTAAGTTTGCAGTTGCATCAGGTACCGCAACAGCATTTAAGGGACAACTTTGCAATTTAGATGATGTTAAGGGTATTTTAAGCAAAATAAACCTTGAAAAGGTTTTTTTAGATTAATTTAAGCATTCATAAACATTGATTTGACTTTTAATGATCTTTGTTAAAGTTCTTGTGCTTTAGGAATTTATTATCGGGAGCGACGGGACTCGAACCCGCGACCTCCTGCGTGACAGGCAGGCATTCTAACCAGCTGAACTACACCCCCAAACGCAATACCTTATGATTATATTGTTTTTCTTTTTATTTGTCAATTTATTTTAACGCGTTTATATATTCTGTAATTTTGGAATCTCTATTGATTTTTTTTAAACTGACATTTTTAATTATCTCTTTGTTTGATATTATTTCTATACTTTCTCTAGCTCTTGTTATTGCGGTGTAGAGTAATTCTTTTGTTAAGAAAGGGTGATTTTCTATTATAATTTGTACGTTTTGGTATTCAGAGCCTTGGCTTTTATGTATGGTCGTTGCAAAGCTTAGTTCATATTTATTTATTAAGTTAAAGTTTATTTTTTTGTATTTTTCATTTTCTCTTTTAAAGAGAGCATAAATTTTAGAATTTTCTTTAAAAAGTATTCCCCTCTCTCCATTAAATAGATCATTTTTATAATCATTTTGAGTAATTAAAATTATTTGTCCAATTAAATTTCCATATAATTTTTTTAAATATAATTTAATTATTTCATTTATTTTTTGTGTGCCAAATTTTCCAAAATTTTTTGAACATAAAATTATGTTACTAAGCAGTGTATGAATTATTGATTCAATTTCTTTGTCATTTAATGAGTTGAGATTGAAATTGGAAATGTTATTGTACAATTTTTTTGTGTGTTTTAGTAATTCATTTTCGATATTTATTTTATTGAGGTTTTTTAGGATTATGTTTTTGCTATTGTTAAATTGAGTCTCAATTAAGTCCATATCTTCTTTATATATTGCTTTAGCTAATAAATTTATTTCATCATTGCTTCTAAAATTTTGTTTCAGTATTTCTACACTATCATCATTTATTTCTTTTATTTTTGTAAGGCTGGAATACACATTTCCTCCAGCTATTGATGGAAGTTGGTTTTTATCTCCTGTGATTATAATTTTTGTATTTATCTTTAATGCTTTTAATAATCTTAAAAAGGTATTTGCATCTATCATAGATGCTTCATCGATTATAATTATTTCGAATTCTAAGGGATTATTCTCATCATATTTGTCGTCTTTATTTATGAATGACATTTTTAATAGTTTTTGTATTGTGCTATGTTGTGTTTCAAGGTTTTTAAATGATTCTTTAATACTTGATTTCAATTTTTGACTTGCTTTTCCGGTTGGTGCTACAAGAGCTACTTTTTGTTTACAATTTAAATGTATGTCAATTGCTTTGAGAATGTAATTAATTGTTGTTGTTTTGCCTGTGCCTGGTCCACCACTTAATATAAAAAAATTACTTTTTAAAGCTTTTTTTATTGCATTTATTTGTTCTTTACTTAAATTTTTAATATTTAAGTGATCCATGATATTCTGTATTTTCTCATCACTTATTTCTGTTTTATTATTCTTAAGTCTTTTGTCGATTTGTTTTATTAATTCTTCTTCTTCTCTAAAATTTTTTTGCGTATAAATGTAAATATTATTTTCTAATATTAAAGGAGTTGTGATTTTTTCATTTTGATTGTAATTTTTTATTATATTGTTTTTTTCTAAATGTAATATCATTTCTTTTATTTGAGTTTCTTTTGTGAATTTTGTAAGTTCTTGTAGTGTGTGTGTTGATTTTTGATATAGTTGATTTTCTTCTTCTAATTCGAATAATGCACACTCAATTGTGTTTTGAATATCTTGTATTAGTAGATTAATATTGGCTCTTAAGTGTCCTTTAGAGAAGTAATTAAATATGAATATTAAAAAAATGGTAAGTTCTTCATATTTGTCATTTTGTATTTTGTTTGTGAGTAAATGTGATTTGTAATATTGTTCTACATTTATATTTAAAATTTCAATTATTTCATAAATTTTAAGTTCTGGGTTTAAGTAATTTTTTTGCTCTTCTTTTAGAAATTCTCTTAAGACTAAATAATTTCTCATATGTTCCTTTAATGTTTTAGTTGTAAATATATTTGTTCTAATTCTAATTCTTGAAAATTTGGTATGGTGGAGTAAATTCCATTTTGTGTTTGATCTTGTGTTTGAATGTCTTCTTGAAATGCTCTTGTAAAGAGGTATATGACTCCCCCAAAATGTTTTTCATATTCTTCTTGATTTTTAAAGAGTATTTTTTTTATTCCTAATGTATAGATTTTATACTGTAAGTCATAATTTTCTTGTTTCATTTTTTTTGTTAAGTTGGATAATCGATAATCTTGCAGATCTTCTCCAAGATAGTTTGTTTTATAGTCTAAAATATATATTTTATTGTTTATTTTAAATATCAGGTCAATAATTCCTTTTATATATCCGTCATTTAACATGAAATCTAATCTATTATATTGTTTGAATAGGGACATTTGTGTATAAATTTTTGTATTTATTTTAATTAAAAATTCCATTTCTTTTTGTAATTCTTGAATTTCACATAATTTTGCATCAATAAAATTAATTTTTGTATTTAGCATATTATAAATCATCTTTATTAGTAGTTCTTGTATTGTAGGTGTATTTAGTTTTGAATTGAAATATTCTATTTTTTGTTGTATAAGCATACTATTGTTTTTTTTAAAATTGATTAGACTGTCTTTTGCATCATTAAAATTTATATCTCTCATTATTTCATGTAAAATATTTCCAATATCTTTTCCCTTTGGAAGTGTGTTTTTATTGTTAATTGCGTCATTATCATAAGTCTCATCATCTGTTATATTTTGATTTATAGTATTATAGCTTGATGTAAGACTTGTATAGCTATGTATATATTCTTGTCTAAATAGATATTTATTTATTGGTGGTGGAGGGATTAATGTTATTGCTTTTTGTTGATCATTATTGATGTCTAATTGATTATATTGATGATAGTTGTTTAAGTTAGATATATTAAAATTTAGGTTTATTCCATCAATTGTATTTATTTCTGCTAATGCTAACATTTTATTTATTATTGTGCCTTGATTGATAATAAATAGTGCAAACTTTGATCTTGTTGTTCCTACATAAAAAATGTTTTTTTCTTCATTTAAAATTTTATTTTTAGCCAATTGTTGATTTTCTTTTAATTTTAAAAAATCATATTTTATTTTATTGTCTAGGTAATATTTGTAAAATATGTCTGTTTTTTTTATTAGAGTATCGTTATTTTGAGTATCACCTATTAAAAATACGATATTAAAACCCAAACCTTTTGATTTGTGAATGGTTAAAATTTCTATGGATTGATTGTCATTATTAGTTTGTTCCTCATATTGTTCAATATTTTCAATATCTCTGCCAAGTATTAGATCTTCTAGAACACAAATTAATGATTCTATGTTTTTGTCTTTATAGTAAGTTTTTAAAATGAAATTTAGACTTGATTCATAGTTTTGAAGCTCTTCAAATTTATTTTCATTTATCAAATTTTCTTTGTAATTTTGTTTTGATTGTGCAAATTTAGTGAATTCCTCATTATTAAGCTCTTTTGCAAGATTGAGCCATAAATCTTGTTTTGATATGATTTCATCTATTGCTTGCATTAATGTTATTTCTTGATTTTCAAATAAATATATTATTTCACTAATTGCTTCTTCTATATTTTTTATTTCGTTATTTTTAATTAAATTTAGATGTAGTTCCCATGGTAAATTTATCATTTTGCTAGTTAAGACGTAATTTAAAGTTTTAAAATCTTGTTTTCTACTTAGACATTTGACTAGATAGAAAATTTCGTTGAATTCTTTTGTTTTAAAAAAAGGTTCTTTGGTTTTATGAGTTTTTATATTATTATTTTTAAGTTCTCTGTCTATGAAATTTATTTCTTTGCTTGTTCTGCATAGTACTTTTATATCTGATTTTTCAATTTGTCTTAGTTGATTATTATCATAAATTTTTCCGTTTAATAATAAATATTTTATTATTAATGCTGTCTTTTGGAATACATTATCATTTTCTTCAGCTTGTATTATATTTATTGCTTTTATTTCTTGATCATTTATAAAAATTTTATTGTTGTCATTTTTAGGTTCAGTTTGCAATTGAACAAATTCTATTTGTTCAATTTTATCTGTGTGTGTTTTATTATAGATACGTTCAAACATAATATTTAAAGGTTTGACTAACTTTTTATTTGATCTGTAATTTGTTAATAGAGTTATCCTTGCATCTTTTTTAATTTTATCTTTTATGCCTTGATTGTAAAATGATATATCAGCATTTCTAAATGTATAAATTATTTGTTTTGGATCAGCTATAAATACTATTTTGATTCCACAAGAGTTAAGCAATTCAAATATTTTTATTTGTGTTTGATCTAAATCTTGTGCTTCATCTATTAGTATGATTTTATGTCTATTTTTAATTGAAGTTAATAGTTTATGTTCAGAAGATTCTAAATGTTTTTTAAAATTTGTCATTATATGTTTTTGGTCTATTACGTTTGTTGTATTAATAATGGTATTTTCAAGTTCTTTTTCTATATATTGAAGTATTTTGTATTCAACTTTGAGAATAATAAATCTTTTTAGTGTGTTTTTATTTTCTTTATTTGTGTTTGTTTCATTGCTAAGTTGTATTAGAGAAGTTTGTATGCTTAATTCTTTGGGTGATAGAGTAACATTTTTCTTTAAATTAGCCTCTATTATTTTGCATAAAAATTTATTGTTTGTAAGCATTTCTGTAATGTGTATTATATCCGTTGCGTGGCTATATTCTATTTCTGATATTTTTATTCCTTGATTATGTTTGTTGAGAAAAGTCCTTTTTTCTTCTGTGCTCATTTCTTCTAATTCATCTATTATTGTATTGTAATTACAAAGTAATCTTTCTTTATTTTGAAGTATTTGTTTAAAAGTTATTTGAGCTTCTAACCAATCTCCAAGTTCTTGAGTCTTGTGTCTTTTATAACTTTGCCTTAAAGCTTGAATCATGTCTTTTGTATTTGTAAATTTAGATTTGAAAATTTCAAATTCATCATCTTTGATTTGTAATTCTTTTTTGAGTGAATTTTCTTTTCTTAAAAATTCATAAATTATTTCGTCTATTTCTGATGTAAAATTTTCTTTTACTGTGTATTTTGAAAAATTTTCTGTTTCTATTTGAAAATTGTTTAGAGAGTATAATGCAAATTTATTTATGGTTGATATAAATATTTTGTTTGATTGTTCATAAATATTTTTTAATAAAATGTCTGTTTTTGCATTTTGATATATATGTTCAATTGATTTTAATATTCTAGTATGCATTTCTTCCGTTGCTTTTCTTGTAAATGTTAATACCAGAATTTCGTTTGGAGTATACATTGTAGTTGTAAGTAGATTTGTGATAATGTGTTCTAGTGTGTATGTTTTGCCAGTTCCTGCTGAAGCTTCAATTAATATTTTGTCGTTGTTTTTGATTTTATCTATTATTTCTTTCATATTATTTTATACCTTAATAAATTTAGCATAAAAATTTTGCAGTAATGTTTCTAAATTAGCTTCTATATTTAAATCATGGGTGTCTCTAAAGCGATTGTAATATGGGCACCATGTAATGTCTTTATCTTTAAGAATGAATTCCATACTTTTGTTGATACTAATACTTTTTTGTTGATATTTTATTTGTGCTTTTAGTGCTATGGGTAATTCATTTATGTTTTCTATCTTAAGCAAACTTTTTTGTATTAAATCCTTATAAATAGGAGTAGGGTGGCTTGAAATATATGCTATTTGTTTTAGTAAATTTTCAATGTCTAGATGATTTATTTCTTCATTTGTGTATTGATTTTCAATTGATAATTTAGAAGTTTCGTAATTTATTTTTATTTCTTTAATGGATTTTATATTTGTAATTGCAGTTTTTATCATTAATCCTAGCATGTATAGATTTATTTTTTTTATAATTTTGTCTTGCCCATAGTCTTTTTTTTCTAGATAGATGTAAAAATATTGATTGTCTATTTTATATATATTTTTAAGTTTGCCATTTAATTTGAATTCTAGTGTTTTATCTTCAAAGTCAATAAATATATTTTTATTTAATGTAATAGCAGCCTTTTGCATTTTAAAAAAATCTTGAAAATTAATATTAATATTATTTTTGATTTGCAATAATTTTGTTATGAATTCTTCTTTTATTTTTGTTTTTTTTATGTTTATGGGAATTATTCCCTTTTGAATTTGGTTTTCGATTATATTATTTATCCTTTCTAATATATGTTCTTTAGTTTTATCTTTGATATATTCATGTATTGGTATTATACTCATTAGTTTATAGTTGAAATTATCAATATCAATGATTCGTTCTTCTTGTTTTTCTTTAATATCATTAATATAACTTGTATCTTTAATTTGTACGTTTAGTATTTCTTCGTAAAAATATTTGTATGGATTAGTTATGGCTTTATTGATATTTTCTATGTCAAGTGTAATTTGTTTGTTTAAGGCAAGTCTTTTTTGTTTGAAATTTGAAGATTTGCCTTTTTGTAGTGATTTTGCAATGTTAAAAGCTTCTGTGTCATAGTTAATTAGGTAATTGGCTTTGTTATATTTAAAATATTCAGGATCATAATTTTCATTTGGGTGTATTTCAATTTTTATATCTAATCCTGTATCTTTGATGTAATTTATTATTTTGTTTATTATTTTAGGATTATTGATATCTGGATTTAGATATTTGCTTTGTGAGTAATAGAGATACAATTTTTGTGCTGCTGCAAAAATTATTTTAATTAAGTGTGAAATATTATCTTGTTCCAGATTTATATAATCATAGTATTCATTTAATAAATCCATATTATCAAAATAAATATTTGAGTCTAATTCGTGAGTTCCTAAAAAATGAATTTCGGATTTTTGTAGATACTCAATTTTATCACAGCTTGCTACAAGTATACCTGTATTTTTATTATTTAATTGGTTTGTTTTTTGTGTTATGGAGTCTTCAAAAATTGCTTTAAATAATGAAAAATCAACTTTTTTTTCTTTGATTGTTATTATATAATCTTTATGAAGATTTTCATTGATATCTTTTGAAAAAGTTTTTAGGTATTGTATTTTTGCACTTATGTATGCATCAATTCTATTTTCGTCATCAAGCTTAATGTATTTGTCTATAAATATATCTATTATTTCTGCCCATTCATGTATTGTATATTTTTGGTCTTTAAAATACATGATATCTTCATAGAGGCTTCTTATTATGCTTATTAATTTTATTATTGATTCTGGATCTTGAAAGCTTATATTTTCATTACAATTGTTGCATTCATATTTATCATTAAAGATTGATGACATTAAAAATCTATTAAACCCATCTTCCCATGAGTTTAAAAAATTTTGGTCGTAGGATAATTTTTCTTTATGTGTATTGTTCATGCCAAAATTTATATTCATAGCATCGCTAAATTTGATTAAATATTCTAATTCATTTGTTGAAATATTAAATTTATTCATTACTTTTATGTTACTTAAAAATTCAATTATTTCTTTTCTGTTAAAATTACTAATAGTTCCTCTATTTGAAATGAATAATTTCATTAATTGTTTTAATGCTATTATGCTTTTACTCTTTAAGATATCTTGAGAATCTAGAATAGTAAAAGCAAGTTCGTATTTACTTAAAAGTTCTTCGATATATGGTAAATACATGTCCATATCTTTTGCAAGATAGGTTATCACTATATCATTTATTTTAATATTGTTATTTTGTGTTGAATGTAAGATGTTGTTTATTAAAATTTCTACTTCTCGTTTTATTGTTTTTGCTTGTATGATTTTAAAACTATCGTCCAAATTTGATAGAGGTGTACCTTTGACAATATTATTTTTTAAGCTTGATAAGAAGTTTATTTCGTTAAATGATTGAATATCAATTTCTTTTGTGATTTGTATGCTTGGTTGCAATTTGGTGATTTTTATTGGTATTAGTTCATTTATAAGATTAGAGTGAATTTGTGTTATATCTTCGAGTACTAATTCATGTACTGCGATGTTGAAAATTTGTTGCAGACAGTGAAAGATTTTCCTGTCAATTTCTCTACTCTCTCCAATGATTATTATTCTTTTTGTTTCAATATCTTGTTTGATATTTGTTATTTCTTTTTCAATTTTTTCTTGTAAATCAAGAATATTGATTTGATTTACAAATAGTTTGTCAAATATTTCTTTTTGTATTGACTCGTAGTAATGTTTATTTTTATCTTCAAATAAAAAGTTATTTGCTCTCCAAGTATCAATTAGATATGAAAATTTAGAATAGTATTTGTGAAATAGATTAATCATTTTTGATGCAAATGCATATCTGTTTTTTGTTGATTGAAATTGTGAGGTGTTTTGTGTTTGATTATCTTTTAATATATGGTATAACACTAATGTTTCTGTTTCTGTATAAAAAAGCAAAGTATTGTTTTCTAAAAATTCTTTTATATTTGGATTTTCTATTGAAATATTATATATCGTTTTAATAGTGTTGTGTTTGATATTGAGATTATATGAAATCCCATTTATAGTTGCTAGATATTTTTTGATTTCATCACTTAAAATGTTATTTTTGACAAGGATAATAGTTTCTTTTTTAAATAAATTGTCATTTCGAATTAGCTCGTTAACCTTATTGTAAATATTACTTATTTTGTTTGTTTTATATATCTTGTACATGGAATTATATTGTATTATTTGCTTTAGCAAGTGTATTTTTTAGATTTTTTAATTTTTCAGTAATACTTACTTTGTATATATGTGGGTTTATGAGTCTTTTATACGTATGGTCAATTTTTTTAAGATCATTTTGAACATTTACCCTTATATTTTCTAATTTTAATTCGTCGGGTTGGACTATATTACCGTTTTCAAAAATCGTATGTATTAAAAATTCGAAACTATCGTAAGTTTTTATTTCTTTAAAAGTATTATCTTGTGTAGGATGAAAGATTGTAAATTGCTTTTTTAAATTTAAAATTTTTTTTAGTTCTTCTTCTTCTTCTTGTAAAAAAATTAGGTCGAAAATCATTTGATTGTTTGAATATATTCTAACAACTCCTTTTTGAGAAGGTAGTGTTGCTTTATCAATGTTATTTGATATTTTCATTTTGGGGATAAATTTGCCATTTTGTTGAATAGATATCATTTTATATACTCCTGAAAGATTAGATTCTCCTTTTGCTGTAACCAAATTTGTTCCAACTCCCCAACAGTCAATGGGCGCATGAATTGAATTTAGATACATAATAATTTCTTCATCAAGTTCATTTGATATGATAATCTTTACATCAAATAATTCATTTTCATTAAGTTTTCTTCTGACTTCTTTGCTTAAGTATTCAAGATCGCCACTGTCAATTCTAACAGAAAAATTTTTTTTTCCTTGTTTTTGTAATTGTTTAAAAATTTTTATTGCGTTCTTAAGTCCGCTTTTGAGAGTATCATAGGTGTCAATTAATAAATTGACATTATTTGGATATGTTTTTGCATATTCCCAAAAGGCTTCTTCTTCGTTTGTGAAACTCATTACCCAACTATGAGCCATTGTACCAATTATAGGAATATTATATTTATATCCTGCAAGCACATTACTTGTAAAATTAGCACCTCCTATATAAGCAGCTTTGCTTGCTGAGAGTGCGCCATTAATTCCTTGTGCTCTTCTAAGTCCAAGTTCTGCTAGATTTTGAGCACCAGCTTCTTTAATTCTTGCTGTTTTTGTTGCAATTAGACTTTCAAAGTTTATTGTGTTTAATACTAGTCCTTCTATTAATAAGAGTTCAATTAAGTTTCCTTCAATTATTAGTATGGGTTCATGAGGAAAAACAATTCTTCCTTCTGTGATTGAATGTATTTTTATATTTAATTTAAATGTTTTTAGATATTCTAAGAATTTTTTATCAAAATAGTTAAGGCTTTCTAGATATTCAAGTTCTTCTTTGTTAAAATGTAATTCTTTTAAGATATTAATTAGTGTGTGAATTCCTGCTAAGATTATATATCCATTATTAAATGGTGTTTTTCTGAAAAACATTTCAAATTTGGCTTTTGGATTAATGTTTTTTGTAAAGTAAGCATTCATCATTGATAGCTCATAAAAGTCTGTAAAGAGTGATAAATTATTCATTGTTTTACATTATACACCAAGAGGTATTTGATTTGTGTGTTTTATGCTGTCTATTTTAATCAACTTTTTGGTTAGATTAACGATAAGTATAACAACTATTAGTATTTAAAATGGGATTATTGAAATGGTTTTTAATATAGCAATAATAGTATAATTATTTGTTGGAGATATTTTATGAGTGGAAAGAATGTATCTAATTTTGATGTTGTAATTTTTGGTGTTACTGGCAATTTGGCTAGAAAAAAACTTATTCCTTCGCTTTTTAATTTATATAAAGATGGTTATATTAGCAATTTTAGAATTATTGGATTTGCACGCAAAAATTTTACTGATGAGGAACTTAAAAATTATATTAAGGACTCGTTGTGGCAAGAAGAGTTTACTGCTTTGGTTGATAATTTTTTACAATTTGTTATTTATTTATCAGGAGATTTTAGAGATAAAAATGCTTATTTAAAATTGTTATCTCTTTTGAGTAATAGAGAGAAAATATATTATCTTGCAACATCTCCTGAATTTTATGAATCAATAATTGAAAATTTAGAGTTGTATTTATGTGATGATACTTCATATTTATCTAAAATTATTCTTGAGAAACCTTTTGGCAGCGATCTTGATACTTCTAGGTTTTTAAATTCTCTTTTATATTCTGTGTTTAAAGAAGAGCAAATTTATAGAATAGATCATTATTTAGGGAAAGAAACGGTTCAAAATATTTTTACATTTAGATTTGGGAATTCTATTTTTGAGAATATTTGGAATAATCGTTATGTAGATTTTGTGCAAATTACAGTAGCAGAAGAAGTTGGTATTGATGGTAGGGCTGAATATTATGATTCTGTTGGAGCATTAAGGGATATGGTTCAAAATCATATTTTGCAGCTCTTAAGTCTTATTGCTATGGAACCTCCTATTGGGTTTAATGCTGATTTTATTCATGATGAGAAGGTTAAAGTTTTAAAAAGTTTAAGAAAGTTTAATCAAGATACTATGAAAGATAATATTATTAAAGGTCAATATGTGTGTTCTCAAGTACAGGGTGTTTCTAGGAAGGGATATAGGAAAGAAGCTAATTTTTTGTGTAATTCAAATACGGAAACCTATTTGGCTATGAAATTATTTATTGATAATTGGCGTTGGTCTGGTGTTCCTTTTTATATTAGAACAGGAAAAGCACTTGTTAGGAAATTTTCAGAGATATATATTCAGTTTAAAAAGCCTGATTTTACTATTTTTAATACTGGACTAACTAATCTTTCAAATGCTTTGGTTTTTAGAATACAACCAAGAGATGGAATTGAAATTAAATTTAATACTAAAAAACCAGGATATAATTATGAGATTCAAGAAGCTAATATGGAATTTTCTTATCATGCTTCATTTAATAAATTTTTTGGTGAATCTTATGAGAGATTACTTTTTGATGCTTTTTTAGGTGATAGAACTTTGTACGCTCGTAATGATGAAATTGATAGTTCTTGGGAATTTGTATCAGATATTCTTGATAAATGGGGAAATATAGAGAATAGAAATTATTTTTATGGATCTGAAGGGCCAATTGAAGCCAATTTAATATTGGAAAGGGATCATTTTTGGCGTAAAATGTAATTGTATATAGTATTTAATTTTATTTCAAATAATAATTTTATATATAATTTAATTTATTCTATTTTTTGCATTAAGTTTTTAGATTTAATATGAATTTTTTAATTAAAGCCCATTAATATTTTGTTTTATGCTATAATATTGGAAATATATATCTAAAGTTTGTTATTTGTTTTACTTTTTCTTGGATGGGAGATGTTGCAAGGAAATATTTATAGATATATTGAAAATTTAGTATAGATTTGTGATCCTTTATATCTTATGCAAGCTTATGCAAATTAGCCAGAGGAAATATTGTAAGTCTGGGTTATAATCTAGATATTATTGAATGGCAAATTTTTATTATGATGAGTAAATAAGTGGTTAGGATAAATTGTTAAGATTGAGGATTGAGTATGGGATGATGACTTGACAAGATTTGTATAATTATCAGTTTGTTTTGTTATAGTGAAATAATATCTTCTTATTTGTTAATGTGTTTGTATACTGTGGTTCGTAGTAAGAAGACAAGGTAATATTTATTGATAATATTTATTGATATGAGTTCTTCTGTCTAAAAAGTGTTTATTTGTATTTTACAGGTCTCAAATTTTTATTAGGTAATTGTAGTTTCAATTTATTAATTGTTTTTATGATTTTACTTATAGTTTATTTTGAGATAGATAAAGGTATTTTTTGATTTTTATTAAAAATTAAATTTATTGAGATTTCTTAAAATTAAAAAAGAAAGAGATCCAAATAGATCTAGATAGTAATTTCACCAATTTGTGAATTATATAGGGGGTTAAAATGAATACAGATAGTCATATAAAACCAAATTTTTTTGGGCTTGTTCCTTTTCTTGTTTTTATTGTTGTTTATGTAGGAACGGGAATAGTTTTAGAGATTCAAGGTGTAGAGATGGCTTTTTATCAAATGCCACCAATAATTGCTATGTTATTAGCTGTGGTCACGGCATTTCTTTTATTTAAAGGTTCATTTATAAATAAATTGAATGAATTTGTTGAAGGGTGTGCACAGAATGATATTATATTTATATCTTTTATCTTTATGATTTCAGGTGCTTTTTCTGCTGTTTGTAAAGAAATAGGTAGCGTTGAAACCGTAGCAAATATTGGTCTTAAATATATACCTGCCAATTTATTAGTAGCTGGAATATTTTTAATATGCCTTTTCCTCTCTACAGCAACTGGTAGTTTTCTTGGAACTGTTGTTGCTATTACCCCAATTGGGTTTGAGATAGCGGATAAGAGCGGCATTCCATTGCCAGTGGTTGCAGGAGCTGTTCTTGGAGGTGGTGCTTTTGGTGATAGTATGTCTTTAATATCAGATACAACTATTATTGCAAGTCGTACCCAGGGAGTTAAAATTATAGATGTTTTTAGAAATGGTGCTTTTTTTACATTTCCTGCATCTATTTTATCAACCGTAGCATTTGCTATTTTAGGTTCTTATATGGGTGGTATTGGGGCTGAAATTGAACTTGGTGATATAAATTATTTTAAAGTAATTCCTTATCTTTTTGTTATGATTTTTGCATTCTTAGGAGTAGATGTTTTTTTAGTTTTATTTTTTGGAATATTGATTGCTGGATTTATTGGTATTTTTAATGGTGATTTAACTTTGCTTTTAATGGCTCAAAAGATTAATGAGGGACTTTTGGACTTAAGTGAAATGCTTATTATTGTTATTTTTACAGGTGGAATTTCTTATATGACTATTAATCATGGAGGTTTTGAGTGGATTTTAACCAAACTAAAATATTTAGCTAAATGTAGGAGAAGTGCTGAATTTACAATTACTTTTTTAATAATTATGGTAACAGGGTTTTTATCAAATAGTGGTCTTGCAATTTTAGTTAATGGGAGTGTTACTAAGGGAATATCTGAGGCCAATTCTGTTTGTCCTAAACGTTGTGCAGCATTGCTTTCAATTTCTTCTTGTGCTTTAATTGGTGCGTTGCCATATGGAATGCATATGATAAGTGTGATGAATATTGCAAAGGGAGCCATATCTCCACTTGATATTATGCCATTTTTGTTTTATCAAGTGTTTTTAGGTGTTATTATTATTTTTTCTATAGCCTTTTTTAAATTGAAAAAAATCAGTTTTTAAATTTAATAGGCACTTTTTTAAAGTGCCTATGTTAAGATGATATTTCTATATATATTCTCATTTGTTCTTCTTTCACTTTTTTAGGTATTCTTTTAAATACTTCATGTTTTGAAAAATTTTTTGGAACAAATCTATCATCCAAATATAGCTTCATTTCAGGGTTATTTGTTGCTTCTGATTTTAATCGTGTAAGAACATTTTTGTTTGGAGAATTATATTTTGTTTCTTTAAAGTTAGCATAAGATGCTTCGTTTTCATAAAGAAAATTTATAAATTTATAAGCAAGCTCTTTATTGGGTGCGTCTGATGGGATTGCAAGGACATCAAACCATAGATTTGTACTATTAGGTATGTAAAAATCTAAATTTGGGTCTTTAAGCATAGCGTCTATGGCTTCTCCGCTCCATGTTAGTTGAATAGATGCTTCACCGTTTAGCATTAGTGATTTTGCAGCAATATCTGAGAAATAGCCTACTACTAAGGAGACTTGGTTTTTTAGTAGTTTTTCAGCTTCTTTTATGATAGGTATGTTGTGCTCATTTAATGAATAACCAAGCTTTTTAAGTGCAACCCCGATATTTTCTTTTGGAGAATCTAACATTGCAATTTCTTTTTTATATTTTTCATTAAATAATATATCAAATTCGTTCATGTCATTTATATCAATTTTGTTTTTATGATAAAGTATTCCTAGTACTCCCCAAAAAAGAGGTACAGAATAAAGGTTTCCAGGGTCATATTCTAGGTTTTTTAATTCATCCAATATATTTTTTGTTACATTTGGTAGTTTTGAATGATCTAAAAGTTCAATTTTGTTTTCATCTTTTAAATCGCCAATGAGATATTCTGATGGAACTATGATATCATAATAATTTTTTGTGCTATTAAATTTTGCCATCATTTCTTCTGTATTGTTGAAACAATCATAATTTATTTTTACATTATGTTCTTTTTCAAATTGAGCTAGTAAATTTTCATCAATATATTCTGCCCAGTTAAGGATATTCAGAACATTTTGTTTTTTTTGTGAAGAACAAGACACAATCATTAAAATTATTATAAGTATTAAAGTTTTTTTCAAAATTAAACTCCTTTTAATTAAATTTCTGTATCTACCGTTAATTTTTTAATTCCTACGCATTTGTTGATAATGAATAAAAGACTAAGTATTACGAAAAATAGTATTGAGGAAATGGCATTAATTATGGGTTTTATTCCTCTTTTAGTTAAAGAATTGATTAATATTGATAAATTATTAAATCCTTGCCCTGTTGTGAAAAATGATATTAAAAAATCATCAACCGATAACGTAAATGCAATAAGTCCCCCTGTTGCTATACTTCCAATTATTTCTGGGAGTATTATGTTTGTAAAAATTTGGGTTTCTGATGCTCCTAAATCACGAGCTGCATCAATAATATTGTCTGAGAGAGAATATAGCTTGGGTAGAATTATTATTATTATATAAGGTGTTGAAAAGATGATGTGTGACATTAACATTGTAGAGAATCCTAATTGTATTTTGATTAAAGAATAAAATGTCATTAGGCTAATTCCTGTTACAATGTCCGGATTAATTATTGGTATTTTGTTAATTGATAAGAGTATGGTTTTTATTTTTTTATTTTTGATTTTGTAGATACTGTAAGCTCCTAAAATTCCAATTATAATAGAAATTAAAGATGATATTATTGCTACCAGTAAGGTATTATATATGACAATTTTTATTTGTTTTGATGCAAATACCTCTTTGTACCATTTTAAGCTAAATCCTTGAAAAAAAAATCCATTGTCTCCTGAGTTGAAAGAATAAATTATTAAAATTATTATGGGAGCATAAATAAAACTAAGTGTCCAAAATAAAAAAG
Organism: Borrelia hispanica CRI; assembly: GCF_000500065.1. NCBI lineage: Bacteria > Pseudomonadati > Spirochaetota > Spirochaetia > Spirochaetales > Borreliaceae > Borrelia > Borrelia hispanica. The sequence continues at coordinate 157,679 of NZ_AYOU01000121.1, forward strand.
TATTTTTTAGTATTTTCAGCATGTTAATACCTCATATTTTATTCTGTTTTTTGCATTAATTTAATTATTGTTAAATTAAATATTACTATGACTATCATTAAAATAAATGATATAGCAGATCCTGTGTTCCAGTCTGGTACAAATAAAAATTGTTTTTCAATTAAATTTCCAATTAAAATTTGTTTAGAACCTCCTAGAAGATCTGAGATAATGAACACTGTGATTGAGGGAATAAATACCATTATTATTCCTGTAGCAAGATGTGATAATGTTAATGGTATTTTGATGTAGATTAATATTTGCCACATTTTAGCTCCAAGGTCTCTTGCTGCTTCGATGTATTCATATTTTATTTTTGAGAGTCCTATATATATTGGTAAGATCATAAATGGTAAAAAATTATATATCATACCAATTATTACAGCTTTTTCATTGTAAAGTAAATCCATGGGTTTAAATCCCATTGCTATAAATAAATTATTGATAATTCCGTTTTTTCCAAGTATTCTAATCCAAGCATAACTTCTAAGGAGGGTATTAATCCACATAGGGAGTATTATCATTATTATTAAATTGTTTTGAGTACTTTTTTTTGACATAGATATAAACCATGCCGTAGGATATCCAATTAATATGCAAAAAATTGTTGTAATTAATGCAAAATTGATACTTCTTGAAAAAATTCTTAAGTAACTTGGTTCTAATAATCTTATAAAATTTGCAAATGTAAATTCGTTTCTTTCATTAAGAAATCCTAAAGTTATTATTATGAGTAAAGGGAAGATAATGAAGATTAATAAGAAGAGACTATATAATGTTAACATTATTTTATTCATACTTATTATTCCTTACACATTACATGAATGTCATCGGGGCCTAGTGAAATGTCAACTTCTTCACCAATTTTTGTCAATTTTGTACTTTGGACTAACCAATTAGACTTTTGAATTTCTAATGTCATTTCGTAGTGTACACCCTGAAATATTGCGGAAGTTATTACACCACTTAAATGCCCTTGACCTTTTGGTAATATTTTTACATCTTCTGGTCTGATTACAAGGTCAACAGATTCATTATTTTTAAATCCTTTATCAAGACATTGAAAATTTTTTCCAAACATTTTCACTACAAATTCTTTTTCATAAATTCCTTCAAAAATATTGCTTTCACCAATGAAGCTGGCTACAAATTTTGTTTTAGGTTCGTTGTAAATCTCTTCAGGTGTTCCAATTTGAAGAATTATTCCTTCATTCATTACTACTATTCTGTCGCTCATTGTTAATGCTTCTTCTTGATCGTGTGTCACATAGATAAATGTTATTCCGAGTTTTCTTTGAATTTTTTTAAGTTCTCTTTGCATTTCTTGTCTCATCTTTAAGTCTAGAGCTGAGAGAGGTTCATCTAATAATAAAAGTTTTGGTTCCATAATTATTGCTCTTGCTATTGCAACTCTTTGTTTTTGTCCGCCTGATAATTCATTAATATTTCTATATGCGTATTTTTGCATGCCGATTAATGAGAGTACTGTTTTGACTTTTTCTTTGATTAAATTTTTATTTAATTTTTTTATTCGCAGTCCAAATGAAATATTGTCAAAGACATTCATGTGTGGAAAGAGAGCATAGTTTTGAAATACTGTGTTGATCTCTCTTTTATTAGGTGTGATTTTTGAAATCTCTTTTGATAAAAAATAAATTTCTCCTTCTTTTTGATTTAAAAAACCACCTATTATTTTTATTAACGTTGTCTTTCCGCATCCTGATGGACCAAGTAAGGTAATAAATTCATTTTTTTTTATTTTTAAATTAATTGAATCTAGAGTTTTATTATTACTATCTGTGTAATAATGTTTTAAATTTTTAATCTCTAGGATGTAATTATCCAACTAATGGGACCCTCCTTTTTGTATGAGCCTATTATAAGCCACATGAGACTAGATTATACTTTATATTAATGTTTATGTAAATGATTTTATTTATTGCTATTATCAGGTCTTAGGTCAAGTATAATTTTTCCAAATTTTCCTTCTCTGTATTCTTTTATAAGTATTTTTGATGCACTCTCAATATCCATTCCATATTTTTTATTAATAAATCCTCTTATTTTTGCAAATTCTTCTAAAATTTTGAGTGCGTCTGTTGATATTATATTATATTTTCCTATCAATTTGGTTTTATTTTTTGTATGCATTTCTTTAAGTAGATATAAGGCAAGTTCTGTATTATCTATAATTTCATTTTTGATCATGTCTAATATTGCTAATTTTTTTGCTGTTTCTTGATTTTCTAGGTTGTGCCATAATATTCCTGGCATGTCAAAGAGATTAATATCTTCATTTACTTTGAGTATTTGTATATTTTTTGTGTGTCCTGGTTTGTTTGCAACACTGGTACTTTTTTTGCCTACTAATAGATTAATTATTGATGATTTTCCGACGTTTGGAACTCCAATTACTAAGACTTTTATTTTTTCTTTATAAGTTTTAATTTTTTTTATGTTAGCTATTTTTCTTATATTGTTTATTATTTGTTTTTTTATTCCTTTTTTATATATGTTTGTGATTAGTACATTATTACCAAGAGTTTCAAAATATTTTTTCCATTTTAGAATTTCTCCTTCTTGGACAAGATCTGATTTATTTAAAAGTATTATTTTATCTTTATTTGAGTTTTTGATTATTGCTTCTATTAGTGGGTTTTTGCTGCTAAATGGAGCCCTAGCATCAAGTATTTCTAATACAATGTTTGTTTTTTTGATATTTATCTTTATTAACTCTAAGGCCCGTTTCATATGACCTGGAAACCAGTTGATTTTATTTGACATTGTTAAATTATATCCTAATTTAATTGTATGTAAAATATATGTTTTTTTTATGTTAATTTGTTGATTAATTGTATCTTTTGTAAAAATATTATAAATTTATATCCTTAAGCTTTTTTAGATGATTGTGTTTTAGGAGGTTTGTATTATTAAAAGAGGTCTTATTGTGTCTTGTCAAGCACTTGAAGGAGAGCCATTGCATAGTAGTTTTATTATGTCTAAGATGGCTTTGGCGGCAAAAATGGGAGGAGCTATTGGAATTAGAGCTAATGGTGTTCTTGATATTCGTCAAATAAAATCAGAAGTTGATTTGCCCATTATAGGTATTATTAAGAGAGTTTATCACAATTCTTCTGTTTTTATTACGCCTACTCTTAAAGAAGTTGATGAACTTTGTGATGAAGGGGTTGAAGTGATTGCTCTTGATGCTACTTTTAGGAATCGTCCCGATGGGCTTTTGTTATCTGAATTTGTGAATAAAATTAAGGAAAAATATCCTAGTCAATTATTAATGGCAGATATTGGGTCTTTAGATGAGGCTTTAAATGCAGATCATCTTGGTTTTGACTTTATTGGTACAACTTTGCATGGATATACAGAAGATACTAAGGGATTTAATATTGCTGATAATGATTTTGCCTTTTTAAAAAGTTTACTTAAATGTAATTTGAAAGCAAAATTGATAGTTGAAGGCAAAATTGATACTCCTCTTAAGGCTAAGAGAAGTTTTGAGTTGGGAGTTTCTTTGGTTGTTGTAGGTGGAGCTATTACACGACCTATGGAAATTACCAAAAGTTTTGTTGATAAAATAAATGAGGTTACAACAATTTAATAGTATTTTTAATATTTAGATTTTTTAGGTATATAGGAGGGTTTTTATGGGGAAATTTTTTCAGAATGCCCAAAAATTTGGTCGTTCTTTTATGTTGCCTATTGCCATTCTTCCTGCGGCAGGATTATTTTTAGGGATTGGAGGTGCTTTTTCCAATCCGGCAACTATTAGTGCTTATACATTTTTAAATGTATTTTTTCTTCAATCAGTATTTAACATTATGCGTACCGCAGGTGCTATTATTTTTGTTAATTTGCCACCAATATTTGCAATTGGAGTTGCTGTTGGGCTTGCAAAATCGGATAAGGGAACAGCAGGGCTTGCGGCTTTTATTGGGTATCTTGTTTTAAATTCTACAATTGGTATTTTAGTTGAGATGTTTGGTAAAGTTGAAGATTTCTCAAATGGAGCTGTTGGATTAATCCTTGGTATTAAGACTTTAGAAACAGGTGTTTTTGGTGGCATTATTGTTGGTATTATGACTTATTGTCTTCATAATAAATTTAATAAAGTTGAATTTCCAAGAGTACTTGGATTTTTTTCAGGATCTAGATTTATACCGATAATAGTTTCTCTCTCAAGTATTTTTCTTGCTGTATTGATGTTTATATTTTGGCCATTTATGCAGTCTGGAATTAGTATGGTGGGTTTATTAGTGGATGCAACAGGATATATTGGTACTCTTATTTATGGTATTTTTTTACGAATGCTTGGTCCTTTTGGGCTTCATCATATATTTTATTTGCCTTTTTGGACAACCGGTATTGGTGGTTCTGAAATTATTAATGGTAAACTGGTAGAAGGAACTCAGAACATTTTTTTTGCAGAACTTTCATCTCATAGTTCTGATAAATTTTTTATTGGAACTAGTCGTTTTATGAGCGGAAGATTTATTACTATGATGTTTGGATTGCCTGGAGCTGCTCTTGCACTTTATAGACTTGCAAAACCTAATCAGAAGGATAAAATTTTTGGTCTTTTGTTGTCATCAGCTTTAACTTCCTTTTTAACAGGAATTACAGAGCCTCTTGAATTTTCTTTTCTCTTTGTTGCACCGGTGCTTTATGTAGTTCATGCTGTGTTTGATGGGTGTGCATTTATGGTTGCTCATATTTTACAGATTACAATAGGTCAGACTTTTTCTGGAGGATTTATTGATTTTGTTCTTTTTGGGATTTTACAAGGAAATGCAAGAACAAATTGGGTTTTAGTTCCAATGGTAGGTTTTTTTTGGTTTTGGCTGTATTATTTTAGTTTTGTTTTTTTAATATCTAAATTTGATTATAAGACCCCTGGTAGAGAAGATGTTATTAATGCTCATGATTCGTTTTCTTCAAGTAAAAATGGAGTTGTAGGGGGAAGTGATATTAGTGTGCAAGTAGTTATGGGTCTTGGAGGACGTGATAATATTATTGAACTTGATTGTTGTGCTACACGACTTAGAGTTACTGTAAAAGATTCTATGAAGGTTTCAAAGAGTATTTTGGAAGATACTGGAGCTAAGGGAATTATTATCAAGGATAATGGTGTTCAAGTGGTTTATGGGCCTGGAGTTAGTGTTCTTAAAAATGAAATTGAAGAGTATCTTGATAATGAAGGAAATTAAAATTTTAAGCAAGTGTATGTTTTTATATCACTTGCTTTTTTTTATGTTTTGAATAAAATCGACAGCATATTTTGTTAAATAAGATGTATTTTGTGCACTTCTATAACTGTGGTTTCCTACAGGAACATGAGAATGAGGACTTTCAACAAGAATTATTGGAATCGATTGTTTGTGCCCTCCATAATTATTTATAAAATTATTTATTTCCTTAGAATCGACTGTAGGATCATTTGGGGAATAAGCTATTGTGAGTGGAGTTTTAATTTCTTTAAAACCATTAATATTAATTAATTTAACAAGACCCATCATTGCAATTATTGAATCAATTTGTCGTATTGGCGAATGAAATACGTTGACCTTTGAGTATTCTATTCTTTTATTTTGTCTTATCTCAGGTTCATTATACCCTCCTGTTATTAAATAAGCAATTTGACGTCCCCAAGGGTAATAAATTAAATTTGTTCTTTTATCTTTAGGATAGATATTAGGTGATATTAAAACGGCAGAATGTATTTTGTCTTGATAGTTTTTTAATGCCCAAATGACACAAGCACCTCCGTTTGAAGTTCCAATAAGTATTAGTTTTTCTCCTATTGATTGGCCAATTTGGATGGCTTCATCGATGTCTCGTAACCAGTCTTTAGTATTAACCCCTTTAAATGCATTTTTATTGTCGATGCCGTGGCCTTTAAGCCTTGTAAAGAAAATATTTGCTTTTAATACTTTAGCTATATTGTTAGGAATAGGATAAATTTCATTTTTTGATGCTCCAAACCCATGAATATATACCACTGCATATTGTGTTTTTTCCTTTTCTTTATTCCATATAATTTCTTTTTTTGTGTTTTCTACCAAATTGAATTTAGACTCTTCGATGAGTAGGTATTGATCAATTTCTTCAAGTTTGCTTGGAATTTGAGTTTTATCAAATTCATTTCTAAATTTTATTTTTGGTCCTACTATTATTAATAAAAATAAAAAAATAAAAATAAAAATGGCGTTTTTAATGTTCATATATTTTTTCCTTTAATGATTGTCATCATTTGTGTTGTATTGTTCTTGTTCTTGTTGAGATTCTTGATGACAATTATTACATGATCCTGAATAAATAATTTCAATGGATTTTGTTTTCCATTCTTCTCCAAGTTTGTCTTTCAGAATATCTTTAATGTCATCAAGTTGTATTGGATAAACTTGATTGCATTTGTTGCATTTAAAGTGCGCTATTGTAGAAGTCAAACTTAGATAAAATCTTGTTTCTTTTTGGTCTGTTGTTTTTATATCTTTAAGAATGTTGCGTTCTTTTAAGATATTTAATGTATTGTATACTGTTGCTTTTGATAAGCTTGGTATTTCTTTTATGAGTTTGTTATAAATTTCTTTTGCTGTAAAATATTCTCGTGGATTTGATGCAATATGTAAAATTATTCTATTTCTTGAATGTGAGGCTTTCATGCCCAACTCTGTTGTTAATGATTTTAGCAAGATAGGGTCATTAGTAATTCCGACTTTTTCTAAAGTAGAATGTACCTCTATTGTATTGTTGTTCATATATAATACCCTTTATTATTTAAGATTAAGTACTTTAATGTCCTTATAAAAATAATTTTATAACGGTTTATTAATATTTTGCTACTGATAGCTATTTATTTTCATTTTTTTTTATATTTGGATAAAAAAGTAAAGTTTTTATTTTTGAGTTTATTTTTATTTTATTATCAAAATTATTATTATTTGGTAATAAGAGTAAATTTAAACTCAAAGAATAATTTTTCAAATCCTCAATTTTTACTTTATTATAAGATCCTCCTATATTTAGGATAAACCACCTTTTAAAGCCTTTTTTTGAGATTTTGTAATTTATTGTATATATAACACATTTTTCAATGTTTAAAAAACTTATGAAAAAATTGCTGTTTTGATCGCTTCCTTTAGATATTAGGAATTCTGTTCCATTAATATATCCTTGAATATCTTTTTTTGTTTCAATGATTTTTTCATAAGTGTCAAGATCATTGTATCTTGCAGTAATTTTTAAGTTTGTCCCTCTTTCAATTTCAAATATGGGTATTTCTAGACTTGAATATTCAGTTAAGTAATTTGTATTATTTGTCTTTAGCTTTTTATTGTTACAAGTTATAACAGTAGTAGGCCATACTAGTTTGAGAGATATAAAAAAGCTTGCAAGATTTTCATCCAAAAAGAAATCGATTATTGATTTTTCTTTTGCGTTGAAATTTAAATATTGTCTAATACCTATAATTTTTTCATTTGAGAATGAAAATGAACTTTCAATAATTGGTTCTATAATGATTTCTTTTTTAGATAGAATTTTAATATAGGTTCTACAGGAATCTAGAAATTCAGCGTTTTTTTCTTTATATTTGATCCTATTTAATTTGCCTTCTTTAAATTTTACATAATATTTTTCATGGGCTAATGTAAAATTACCCTCCATATTATATTCTAGATTTTTGCTTGTAATAGGTTCTGGATTTTGTGATTGGTTTTCAAAATTTTTGTTAGTTAAAAATTCTTTTAAAGAAGCTTCATTTATTTGATATTCTTTGAGTCTTTTATTTTGAAATTGTAGTACCAATGCTTGTTCTTTTAATGAATTAAATTCTGGAATTTCTAATAGTTCTGTGTTTATTTTTTTACCCTCTAGATTTTGTATCTTAATGCTATAAAAATTTGTGTCTAATTCTTTTAAAGAGAGCAAGAAATTTTTTAATACTTGATTATCATAGATGTCTTTAATTTCATGGAAATAAATTAGTGAGTCTGTATTTTGTTTTCTTATATCAGGTTCTTGTATTTCTGATAAAAATTGACAGTTGTTTTTATAGAAAACCAAATATTTTTTGTTATTTTTTGCAATCCTTATTCCTTCTATATAATTAAAATTAAGTTTTCTGTATAATTCAAGTACTCTTTTTCTTAGTTTTTCCATATTATAGAGATAAAATGTATTAGGATTATCTTGAAATAAATCTTTGTATCCGCTTTTGAATGGGTTTTTTAAGGCCCAGTACATATCTACATGTATTTCATCATGTAGCATGTATTCATGAGGACTTCCACTATATGTGCTTGGAATGTATATATCTTCGTTATTTTTAAGTCTTTTAAAAAACCATTCATTTAATTCAGAATTTAGTTTTAAAATTTCAAAAAAATATGTTGGGAATGTCCAATGTATTTTATAGGTTAGTTTTTGACTTTCAATTAAGTATTTGGCATTTGATAAAATGGAATATAATTTGCTCTCAGCAAATGAAGTTATTGAGACAATAATAATATAAGTTTTTGAATTTCTAGCTTTTCTAAACATCATAAAAAATCTTTACATAAGTATATATTAAATTAGTATAAATGGTATTGTTTTTACAGTAAATTACTATAGATAGGTTTCTTTATTTTTTATTATTTTGGCTTGATTAATGAAACAAAAAAAATTATATTTTTATAGTGATTATGTATGAAGTTCATGTTAACTTTATAATGTGCTATTTATTATTTAACTTTAAATTTTATACTTAAAAGGAGTAAAATTTATGGCTAAGGACATATATTTTAATGAAGATGCGAGAAAGAGTTTGCTTAGCGGTATTGAAAAATTATCAAATGCTGTAAAGGTCACTCTTGGTCCTAAAGGGAGAAATGTTTTAATTGATAAAAAATTTGGTTCTCCTATTGTTACAAAAGATGGAGTTAGTGTTGCTCGTGAAATTGATCTTGAAAATTCATTTGAAAATATGGGAGCGCAACTTTTAAAAGAAGTTGCAATTAAGACAAATGATTTGGCTGGAGATGGAACTACTACGGCTACTGTACTTGCTTATGCAATTGCAAGAGAAGGACTTAAAAATGTTTCTTCAGGAATTAATCCAATTGGAATTAAGAAAGGGATAGATCATGCTGTGGCTTTAGCTGCTGAAAAAATTCGCAAATCTGCTAAAAAAATTACTACCAAAGAAGAAATTGCGCAAGTTGCATCTATTTCTGCAAATAATGATACTTCAATAGGTGAAAAAATTGCGGAAGCAATGGACAGAGTTGGCAAAGATGGGGTTATTACTGTTGAAGAGTCAAAAACTTTTGATACTACAATTTCTTATGTTGAGGGTATGCAGTTTGATAGAGGATATTTATCTCCTTATTTTTCCACAAATAAAGAAAATATGAGTGTGAGTTTCGATGATACTTATATTTTGATATGTGAAAAAAAAATTAGCACAATTAAAGAACTCTTACCAGTGCTTGAAAAAGTTGTAAATACAAATAAGCCTTTGTTAATTATTGCTGAGGATATTGAAGGAGATGCTCTTGCTGCACTTGTTTTAAATAGTGTACGTGGTGCTTTGAAGGTTTGTGCAATTAAGGCTCCTGGATTTGGTGATAGACGTAAAGCAATGCTTGAAGATATTGCTATACTTACTGGAGGAGTTCTTGTTAGTGAAGAACTAGGACTTACTCTTGAGAATATTGAACTTGAACAACTTGGTCAAGCTAAGTCAGTAAAAGTTGACAAAGATAATACTACTATTATTAATACTGGAAATAGAGAACAAATACAAGAGCGTGCTGCACTTATTAAAAAGCAAATTGAAGAGACAAGTTCTGAGTATGACAAAGAAAAATTACAAGAACGTCTTGCAAAACTTGTTGGTGGTGTTGCTGTTATTAATGTTGGTGCTGTTACTGAGGTAGAACTTAAAGAGAAAAAACATAGGGTGGAGGATGCTTTATCTGCAACTCGTGCTGCTGTTGAAGAGGGTGTTGTTCCTGGTGGTGGATCGACTCTTATTGAAGTTGCTATGTATCTTGATACAGTTGATGTAAGTAAGCTTAGTTATGAAGAGAAACAAGGTTTTGAGATTGTGAAAAGAAGTCTTGAAGAACCAATGAGACAAATAATCTCTAATGCTGGATTTGAGAGTTCTATTTATATTCATCAGATTAAGACTGACAAAAAAGGACTTGGTTTTGATGCAGCAAGTTTTAAATGGGTTAATATGATTGAGAGTGGTATCATTGATCCTGCTAAAGTTACAAGAAGTGCTCTTCAAAATGCAGCTTCAATTGCAGGGTTGTTGTTGACAACTGAATGTGCTATTACTGAAGTTAAGGAAGAAAAGAACAGTGCTGGTGGCAATTATCCTATGGATCCAGGAATGGGAATGATGTAAGTTAATCCTTTTTCAGATTTCTCTTTTGTTAGAGTTTCTATTGTTATAAGGAGCAAAATTTGAGTGAGAATGAATTTGTATTTTGTATAGGTTATGATGGGATTAGGGCTATAATAGATAAAGAGCTTTTAGGTCAACATAAAGATAAAAGTGTGGAAGAGCTTTTTAATCTTGGATTTTATAGAAGCGCTTTTAGTAAAGCGCTTTATAGGAAAGATGATGCTCTTATTGATTATTTGATTAAAAGATATAATAACATTAGTAACTCTGCTTATAGTAGAAAAGAGGAGCTTGAGCTCCTCTTTGGGGTAATTTATCCGGATGATATTGCTAATATAAAAGTTACTTATGTTTAAAAATTAGGAAATTTTATGTTTTTATTACAAGATTTTAGTCATAGTAGTAGCTTCTTTAGAAGCTTATTAGTTTTTGTCCCCGTAATAGCTATATTTTGGTTTTTGGTAATATCTCCTCAACGTAAAGAAGAGAAAAAAAAGAAGGAAATGCTGAAAAGCCTTAAAAAGGGTGATAAAGTTTTAACCATAGGTGGAATTTTTGGAGTTGTTAAGAGGGTTGATGATTCTGAAGTTTTGCTTGAGCTTAGTGAAACTTCAGAGGCAAAATTTGTAAAAAGTTCAATTGAGAAGGTTGTTTTTGACGAAATTAAGGATAAAAAATTAAAAAATGAGAAGTAATTTGCAATTTTAATATATAATGTTAACTTGACATAATAATTTAATTTTAACTTGACATAATAAGGATAAGGGTATTATTTATGAATAAAGTCTCTAAATTGATATTAATACTGTTTGTAACTTCTTTTGCTTATTTTTTAATATTTCCTACTCTAAAGTGGTATTTTTTTACTAAAGAGAAGGATAAACAAATTAGTTCATATTCAAAAGAGGCTTTAAGAGATTATTCTAAATCGCAAGCTTTAAGTTCTCTTGTTAAACTTAAGGAATTGTATCGAAGAAATCCTAAGGATCAAATTCCAGATGATTTGAAGTATTTAATTCCAGTTGCAAAAAATAATTATAAGACTTATGGAAGAGAATTTCCCAAATCGTTTCATGATATAGAAGCATTAAGGGGTGGTTTTTTAACTGATTCTGATATTGAAGAACTTAGTCTTGAAATTTATAGATATTATGAAGATATCAAGCGAAATAAAAGCAAAATAATACAATTGGGACTTGATTTATCTGGAGGAGTAAGTGTTACTATTTCTCTTGATTATTTAGAACTTGAACAAAGATTAGGAAGAACTTTAAGTGTTCTAGAAAAGGAAGAAGCTATTGGTCGTACGATGCAAATACTTAAGGAAAGAGTAGATACTTTTGGACTTACAGAACCTAAAATTACAAGAGAAGTAGGTGGAAATAGAATTTTTTTAGATATTCCAGGAGAGAAAGATGAGAAGCGTGTTGATTCTCTTTTGGGTGGTAAAGGAAATTTGATTTTTTATGTTGTTGATAGTGATGCCACTTCTGTTCTTAATTCTAAGATATTAGAAGCCGGTCCCCTTTATTCTATACATGATATTAAAAATAGCATGAAGCTTGATGATAGTAAAAAAATTTTTCCCTGGTATATAAAGGATGCTTATGGAGTTGATGATGAGGCTAGAGTTCGTTATTATGTTGTTGATTTTGGTATTGACAATTCTTTTGATGGATCTCATATTCAAGATGCTGGAATTTTAAGTGATCCTAAAACGGGAAAGGATATGGTTACATTTAATTTGGATAATGAGGGTAGTGAGAAGTTTTTTGCTTTTACTCAAAAAAATGTTGGAAAAACTTTAGCTGTAGTTATGGAAGGTAAAATTAAGTCAGTAGCCAATATTAATCATGCTATTGCTGGTGGAAATGTATCAATTCAAGGAGATTCTTTTGATAAAAAGGAAGCACAGGAGCTTGCATTTGTTTTTAAAACAGCAGCTTTTCCTGTTGAGATAAAAATAGATGATTTAAGGATTATTGGTCCTACTATTGGAGAAAAAACAATTGAACTTGGCATAAAGGCTTCGCTTCTTGCTCTTGTGTTGGTCTTTTTATTTATGTTTGTATATTATAAAACAAGTGGTTTTGTTGCAGGATTTTCATTAGTTATTTATAATTTATTTTTAATATTGGCAATTCTTTCTGCGTTTAATTTTACTTTAACTCTTACAAGTATTGCAGGTTTGGTGTTAACAATGGGTATGGCTGTTGATATTAATATAATTATTTATGAGAGAATTAAAGAAGAGATTAGAAATGGTAGAAAATTTGAAAGAGCATTTGAAGATGGATTTAAAAAAGCCTTTTGGGCAATAATGGATTCAAATGTTACAACATTTATAGCTGTGCTTTTCTTAACTCTTCTTGGAACAGGGACTATTCAAGGTTTTGCTTGGTCTTTGTCTATAGGGATTGTGGCATCACTTTTTAGTAGTTTAGTCTTTTCAAGGTTTATTTTGGAATTGATTATATCTTTTAATAGAAACAAATGTGTAAGTATTTCTTGGAGTTCAAATTATGCAAAAGGTGTTTAATTTTTTAAAATATGGAAATAAAGCTATTATAGCTAGTTTTTGTATGATTTTTTTAGGTTTTATTTACACCTTTATGTATCATGGTGGTTATAATTGGGGAGTAGATTTTTCTTCGGGTGTAAATATTAATTTTGTGATAGATAAAGCAGGTATTAAGGATTCTGATATAAAAAGAGTGCTCTCTCCATTTTATAAAACATTTGATGTTAATGAAATTATTGCAAATGACTTTAAGAGTCATTTTGATATTATAATAAAGTCAGAGGTTACTGATTATTCTTTGAAAAAAGAAATTCATAGTATTTTGCTAGATAAACTAGGTACTGAGTTTGATGCTAATGTTGAAATTCTTGATTCTTATTTTATTGATTCAAGATTTTCATCTGTTTTAAGGACAAAGTCTGTTTTGTTGGTTTGTTTAACATTTGCCCTTATTTTAGTTTATGTAGCGTTACGATTTAGGTTAAGTTATGCTGTATCATCAATATTTGCAACTATGCATGATATACTTTTTGTGATTGCTTTTTTAGGTTTATTTAGAATAGAAATAAATAGTTCAATAATTGTTTCTATATTAACAATTATTGGGTATTCTTTAAATGATACGATCATTATTTTTGATAGAATTAGAGAAAATTCTAGGAATATGACAGACAGTTCATTTTTAAATGTTTTAAATATAAGTATTAATCAAACTTTATCAAGGACCATTTTAACATCTATTACCACATTTGTTGCTGTATTTTCTATATACATATTTACTGAAGGTGCTATTAAGGATTTTTCTTTGATATTTATGGTAGGTGTTGTTGTTGGTACTTTTTCTTCGGTTTTTGTAGCTTCTCCTATTCTTTTAAGTTGTTATAAAAAAATCAAATAGATATTTTGTTATAATATTATGATATGAAGTTTTTTGATTTTGGTTCATTAGGATTTTATAGGTTTTTTGATTTTCAAAAGCATCTCAATTTTAGTATTTTTAGATATAGTTTAATAAATTACTATTCTTACAAAGAACAATCAACTCTTATTAATGATGCTAATTTGTTTAAAAATAAAATTGTTTTTTTAGATAAAATTCGTAAAGATATCACAAATATTACCTACATTTCTTCAAAAGAAAATGATAATTTAAGTGTTAATAAGACAATATTTTGTGATACTTTGAATGACATTAAAAATTTAATCAAAAAATATTATCCAGAATCAGAATTTTTAGATTTTGAATGTGATGTCCTTTTGGATGATGAGGATACTTTTGATAAATTTTTAGATAGGCTTAGATATTTAAATTTTAAGGTGGATCTTAAAAAGAAGATTGAAGAATTTGATAGACATAATAAAACACCATATTCTTGTATTAAGATTGCAACTTATTTTATTAAAGAAGAATTTTTAGAGAGACTTGAACATTCAATTGATTTTTTTGTTAATGAAGCTAATAATAGTAGTTTAGATTTAATTAATAAAGAAATTGATGAGTATTGTGAAAAGGTAGAGCAGGTCAAAGTAAGTGAATATATTAAAGATACGCATAAAAAATTTGTTATGGAGTATGCAAAAGAAAGAATATCAAAAATTATGAAAGAGCATAGTCTTGATATATCTAAATTGCTTGTTAAAATTTCTTTGTTGGATATTATTATTAATTGTTTTGAAAGCTATTATTTAAATTTATTAGAGGTTCTTAATATGCTCTTGTCAATAAGTAACATCATTGAGATTGGCTTGGATGAGTTACCTGATGCCATTTTTAATGAATGGAATGAACTTATCTATTTACGTAGAAAGGAATTTCAAAAACTTGTTTTGATATCAGATTATGTTTTTCAAAAAAGAATAATATCTACTATAAATTCTGGAGCTTGGAAATTTACTTTCTTTAGCCTTTCACCTCGTCAAGGTGATGTTATTCAGTTCACAGTTGATATTAATAAAAGTTTTAGTAATCTTGAAGAAGGTATTAAGGAATATGAACTTAAAATAGATAAACTTAATAGCCTAAAGCTTGATTGGGAGAAAAGTTTAAAAAATTTTGAACAATTATTTGTTTAAAATTTTTTATTATATATTTCTTTTAGCTTTTCATATATTATTTTAACTTCATCATTAATAATTGGTGGTACATCTACTATTAATTTAACCTTAAGATCTCCTTTAATGGCATTTCCAAGAGCAGGCATTCCAAGACCTTTTAAGTTAAGTATTTCTCCATTTTTTGTGTTTTTTGGAATTTTTATTTTTATTTTTTTACCCTCGATTGTCTCAAAGATTTTTTCACTGCCTAAAGCTATTTCCCATGGATATACGTTAATTTGTGTTTCTAAATTTCGTTCCTTTAGTGTAAAGTTTTTATAACTTGATATTTCAAATTTAATAATTAAGTTACTTCTTTTGCCGGAAATTGGATTGATATTTCCCTTGCCATTG
Source organism: Borrelia hispanica CRI (assembly GCF_000500065.1). Taxonomy (NCBI): domain Bacteria; kingdom Pseudomonadati; phylum Spirochaetota; class Spirochaetia; order Spirochaetales; family Borreliaceae; genus Borrelia; species Borrelia hispanica. The sequence continues at coordinate 173,098 of NZ_AYOU01000121.1, forward strand.
AATTTTAATTTGGTTGTATCAATTGTGCCTTTTGGTATATTAATTTCGATTTTTTCATTATTTATTAATATAAATTTTTTGCTTCCCATATAAGCATCATATAAAGAAATTTTAATAGTTATCTCTTTATCTTGAATTTTTCCTTTTGTAAATTCTCCAAAAATATCAGAAAACAAATCAAAATTGTCAAAGTGTTGAAACCCAGAATTCTTAAATCCTTTAGTAAATGAGTCTGTATTAAAGTTATTGTGAAAATCTGCATTTCCAAAATTGTCATAATTGGATTTTTTTTGAGGAGATGATAAAACTTCGTAAGCTTCATTTATTTCTTTAAATTTTTCTTCTGCAAATTTGTTTTCTTTATTTTTATCAGGGTGATATTTAATTGCTAATTTTTTGTAGGCTTTTTTTATTTCTTCTGTTGTAGCGTTTTTATTTACTCCAAGTATGTTGTAGTAATCTTTAGACATTTAAACCTCTTGTTTTTATTTCCTATTTTATATTGCAGTTAGTTAAATTCATTATACTTAATGCTATGATTATATATATATTATAATTAAACTTAAATTTTTTAAAGGTTATTTATATAGTATTGAATTTTTTGTCTTTGAAAGAGATAAGTATTTATATTGATTTTGGTAAGTGTTTTAGTTATATTTTTTATGAAAAAGTACTTCGTGAGTTGTCTTATTATTTAGAAGTTTTGGGATTTCCAAAAGTTAAGACTCTTTATATTAAATATAATGATTTAAGATTGGTTGATGTTTTTGAATTAGAATCTTTTTTAACATCTTTGTCTGAAAAGTTGAATTTTGTTGATTTGGATGAATTTACTTTTGAATTGCATTCTGGAAATATTACAACGTCTGTTTTAACAGTTCTAGATAATTTTTTTGTCAGTAGAATTAGTCTTGACGTCAAAAGTTTTTCTTCAAAATTCTTAGAAAAGATAGGTATTTTTGGAGTATCTATTGATAAAGTTAATGCTGCTATTGAAAATATTCATCAATTTAATTTTGATTTGAATATTGATTTTGATATTAATATTTTGTATCACAACAAAACAAATCTTAAGAGTGATTTAGTAAAAATAATATCATATGCTCCTGAACATATTTCTCTTTCAGAAATTTTGATTGATAAGAGTAATTGTATTGTTGATTCTATTAGTGATGCTTATAGTAATTATGATGATATTAGGGGTGAAGATTTATGGTTTTATGCTTTTGATTTTTTGGAGTCTAATGGTTATTTAAATTATGAAATTTCAAATTTTGCCTTAAAAGGATATGAGAGTAAACATAATTTGCGATATTGGGAACTCAGTCCATATTTAGGCCTTGGCTTACAAGCTGTTAGTTTGCTTTTTGTTTCTGAGAATAATGGTCTTAGGGCTGTAATTAGGAAGGATGATAATTTTTTGTATGGTATAGAATCTTCTGCTACTTTTGAAAATTTAAGTGATTTAGATTTTTTTATTTATCATTTCATTACAAATCTTGGTACCAAGCGAGGTCTTGATATATCTATTTTGAAACGTAGATTTATATATCATCAGGAGGATTTTTATAAATTTATTGATTACCTTTTAAGTTTAAATAAATCAGTTATTTTGAGTAATGATATTCTTTATTTGGAGCAATGTGAGAGGTTTAAATTGAATTTTTATTTGCGATTGATAGAAGAATATTTAATTGTTAATTCTTTTAAAGTGAGCTTTAAGTTTCTTTAATTTGTCCATTTTGATAGTATATGATTTTAGTATTTTGATGATTAAAAATACCAATTTCAAGTATTCCAGGGAGTAATTTAAAATATTTTTCAGTTCCTTTAGGATTTTCAATATTCATTTTTATGTCTAAGATATAATTATTATTGTCAGTAATTAGTGGTCCTGCTTTAGATTTACATGTTCTTAGAACAGGATTAAAGTTCATTTTTTCTAATTTGGCTTTAATAAATGCAAGGGAATTTGGGGCAATTTCTATTGGTATTAGTGTTTTTTCTCCTAATTTTTTTACTATTTTAGTTTCATCTGCAATGATCAATAACTGATGAGAATTATATGCTACTACCTTTTCCATTAAGTGAGCTGCACCACCACCTTTAATTAAGGCTTTTTTATCTAATAGAACCTCGTCAGCTCCGTCAATTGTAATATCTATATTTTTGTTAAGTTTTGTGAATTTAGATTCGTAAGCAATATTTTCTTTTGCAAGTAAACATTTTGTGTCACTACTTGTTGGATAAAATGTGAGATTTTTTAAAGCACCCGATTTTATTTTGTAACTTAAATATTTAATTGCGTAAAAAACAGTTGTTCCTGTTCCAATTCCGATGAACATGTTGCTTGTTACATAATTATCAATTGCATATTTCGAGATCAATTCTTTTTGTTTTTCCATTTTTAATAATCCTTTTAGTTACTAAATGTCAAATATGAACTTTAAGGTAAATTATATCATTAATAATTCAGTAAATAACAGTGTTTTATTTTGAGTAAAATAGTTTGATAATTTATTGTGTTTAAGGAATGTTTGAGTATTAACATTAATTAGATTTTGTGTTAATTTAATTGATAAAATGTTATTGAGGTAATCAAAATATTTCTTAGGAGATTTTATGTATAAGTTAGTTTTAGTGAGGCATGGTGAGAGTGAATGGAATAAAGAAAATCTTTTTACAGGATGGACTGATGTTAAACTTTCTGAGAAGGGTGTTTCTGAAGCTTTAGAGGGTGGTAGAATACTGAAAGAGGAAGGCTATTCTTTTGATATTGCTTTTAGCTCAATGTTAGTAAGAGCTAATGATACTTTAAATATTATTTTATGTAAATTGGGTCAGTCGTATATTGATGTAGAAAAATCTTGGCGACTTAATGAGAGACATTATGGGGCATTGCAAGGATTAAATAAGGCTGAAACGGCTGAAAAGTATGGAGAAGATAAGGTTCTCATTTGGAGACGTAGTTATGATGTTCCTCCTATGCCTTTGGATGAGTCTGATAAGCGTCATCCAATTCATGATTCAAGATATAAAAATATTCCTAAAAGTGAACTTCCTTCAACCGAATGTTTAAAAGATACTGTTGCAAGAGTTATACCATATTGGACAGATAAAATTGCTAAATCTATTATTGAAGGAAAAAGAGTTATTGTTGCTGCTCATGGTAATTCTTTAAGAGCACTTGTTAAATATCTTGATAGTATGAGTGAGGAGGATATTTTAAAGCTCAATATTCCAACGGGTATTCCTTTAGTTTATGAGCTTGATAAAGATTTAAAACCCGTTAAACATTATTATTTAGGTGATGAGGATAAAATTAGGGCAGCTATGGAATCTGTTGCTAATCAAGGTAAAAAAATAGGTAGATAAAAACAGAGCAAACGTTAACAAGAAGAGATTATTACTAAACATGATCTCTTCTTAAGATAAATTTCAAATATTTTTTTATTAAAATTAAATGTAATGTTTTACAATTTCTTCAAATTTTTCAATACCAATTGTTTTAATAAATCCTGCTAATTTTGGGCCTTTGTCCTTAGTAATTAATATGTTGTAGAGTTGTTTAAAGAATAATGGTGGTTCAATATTGTTTTTTCTTGCAATATTATAAATTTCATCTTGAATTTCTTTTTCAGTAATATTATTAAAATTTTTTTTTAAGAAGTTTAGTAATTGTGTTACTGCTTGTTTATTGTTATCTTGAAGTACTTCAATGTTATCAAATGTTGATCTTAGTGAAAATTTAAAATCTTCAGGTGCGAATTTTTTAATCCAGTTGATGGCACATTCAATTTTATTTATTAGTTTTGTTTTTTGATGTTCTTTTATATTATTTAAAAGTGTAAAGATTTTATCTTTGTCTCCTTCAAAAATTTGACATATTACACTTAAATGTCTAAATCCAATTTGATAAGGAATTTCTTTGTCTGGTGCTTTTGGTTGTGAGAGTTCATAAATTCTTTTGAAAGTTTCTTTTTTCTTTTCTTGAATTTCATCAATTCCATAATACACCCTTTCAAATTTATCGTAATCTTCATAAATTTTTATTACATCAAGGTCAAATGATATTGAAAACTCTGTATTGGGTTTTGTTGATGCAAATAAAAATCTTGTAACTTCAGGTGTATATATTTCAAGGACATCTTTCAATGAAACAACATCTCCAGATGATGAGGATATTTTTCCACCATGTCCTTTAATGGATATAAAATCGTATTGAAATGTTATGGGAGGAGTTCCTCCAAAAATTTTTACTATTTCTTTTGCTGTGTCAAAACTTCCTCCACTGCTGTGGTGATCTTTGCCAGCAGGTTCAAAATCAACATTTTCATATTTCCATCGCATTGGCCAATCTATTCTCCATGGAAGTTTGCAAGCCCATGTTTTTCTTAGGTCTAGTGATTCTTTGTTTCCACATTCGCAATAGTATTCAATAGAATAGCAATGATTATAATTTTTTATTGTTGTAGTATCTCTGTTACATTTGGTACAAAAAATACTAATAGGATACCAATCGTCTGCAAGTTGTGTTGTTCTGTATTTGTTGAGTATTGTTGCGATTTCATCTTTATGGTCTAGTGCAAATTTCATTTGATTTGCATAATCACTTGACATATATTTTAAGCTTTGATCTATAAATTCTGGTTCAATGCCTACAGTAGGTAAATGTTGTTCAAATTCTATTTCATTTGCTCTTGCATAACTGGATTTATTAGTTTTTGTGTCAGGAACTCTTGTTATTGCTTGCCTTAAATATGTTGTTAATAATTCTTGATCAGGCATGTTTTTAGGTACTTTTCTAAATACATCATAGTTATCCCATGAATAAATAAATCTTACTTGTTTTCCCTGGTCTTGTAGTGCTCTTGCTACTAGGTCAACAGAAATTACTTCTCTAAAATTGCCAATGTGAACGGTTCCTGATGGAGTAATTCCTGATGAAACTGTGTATTGTTTTTTTTCACCTTTTTCTGTTATTATTTTTTTTGCATAAAAATCTGCCCAGTGTGCTGTTTTCATAATATTTCCTCTATTAAAATTTAATTTTATCATGCTATTTTTGTTATTTCAATATTAAGAAGTGTTGAAAAATGTTATCATATTAGTTTATCAAATTTTTAATTAATTTAGTGTTTTTATTCCAATTTTTTCTTAATTTTACTTGTAAGAATAAGTTGCATTTTTTTTCAAGTATTTTTGATATTATTTTTCTAGATTCTTCACCAATAGATTTAATTCCTTTTCCTCCTTTGCCAACTATTATTCCCTTTTGACTCTCTCCAGCTACAATAATATTTGCTTTAATAAAAAATTTGTTTTCTCTATCTTCTAAGATCTCGATTTCTGTGTATATAGAATATGGTAATTCTTCTTTAAGTTTTTTAATAGTTACTCCTCTAATTATTTCACTAATTCGTAGATTTATTTTTTGATCTGTATAATATTCTTCTGGATAATAAAGAGGTCCTTCATTAAGATTTTCATAAATTTTATCTTTCATTGTCTCAATATTTATTTGCTTCTCTGCGGAGATTTTTATAATTTTGTTTTTTTGTATTTTTTTTTCTTCTAAAAATGTCATTATTTCTTTTTCTTTTGTTTTGTGAATATCAATTTTATTTATGACCACTATAAAATTAATTTTGGATTTTTGTATGATTGTTAATATTTCATTTTCTTCAATTCCAGGTTGATCTTGAATGTCTATGACATAGATAATTAATTCTGTTTCTGTGATTGCAGAGTATACGTTATTCATTAATGCTATATTGAAATTTTTTTTGCTTAAATGGAATCCTGGTGTGTCTATAAAAATGATTTGTCCTCTTTTGTCTGTAAATATTCCTTTTATTTTATTTCTAGTTGTTTGTGGTTTGGAAGAAGTGATTGATATTTGATATCCACATATTGAATTTAAAAGTGTAGATTTTCCTGTTGAAGGTCTACCTATGATTGATACAAATCCTGATTTCATTTTAATTTCCTATTACAATGTATTAATATTATTAATATATTTTATATGGTAATTAATGTATACTATCTTTAAATATTGTGTTACAAGGATTAAGGTTTGAGAAAAGTCAATTTTGAGGTTTTTTGTGAGAGATGTGGTGAGAGAGTTGAACTTGATAAGGCAATATGTTTGAATTGTCATTCTAAGTTAGGCGATCTTGAATGTCCAAGTTGTGGATATGTAGGTATTATTTCTGCATTTGAGAATGGTTGTCCAAGATGTAATTATAGTCCTTTTGAAAAACAGTTAAAAAAACGCTCTATGAAAAGAGGATTTAAAAGACTTTGGAATGGTGATAGCTTTTTAAGGAAAAGATTTTATTTTGGATTTTATGTTAATGTTATGCTTTATTTGTTTGCTAATTTTTTGATAATTTTGCTTTTTGTTTATATTCTTTTTTTCTAAGGATGAATCTATATGGGAATTACGGTTTTTTATTTATTTTCTATTTTCTTATCTTTTAAGTTAGGAGATAATGTTAAGACTGTTGAAGATAATATGAAACGTAATTCTATTTTTTATTATGATATTGAAGAAGTTGAAATAGCTTCTGTTAATACACAAATTTTAAGTTTTAGAGGTAAAATTTGTGTAAAAAATGCTTACTTTAGTTTTGATAAGTATAATCTTTATTCATATACTTTTGTTTTTGATAAGAAATTGGTTTCTCAATATTCTATTGTTTTGAGTGTTAAAGAAAAATTTGGTGATGCTACTGTTGTAACTCCTTTTAATTATGTTTGGGATATTGGTGATTCAATTATTGTGTTAAATGATAATATCTTAAGAATGACATTAAAGTCTTATATTAATGGAGAAAATTGAACCTGAAAATTTTGTTTGCATTAATTTGTTGTGTCTCTTGTGTTAGGCATATATATGATAAAGAAATCATTATTAATGATACTAAGTTTTTTGTTACGCTTGCAATTGATGAGGTTACTAGAGCTAAAGGTTATATGGGAACTAGACATATCGATATAAATAATGGCATGCTTTTTATTTTTAATAAGGAAAAAAATTTATCTTTTTGGATGAGGGATACTTCTATACCACTTGAAATTGCTTATATTAATGCTGCAGGTATTATTAAAGAGATTTATAGTTTAATTCCTTTCTCAGAAGTGAGTGTCAATTCTAAATATAAGGTGAAATATGCTCTTGAGGTTCCAGAGGGTACTTTTTCTAAATTTAAAATTAAAGTGGGTGATAGGGTCAAATTTAATTTTGATGTTAATTCTTTAAATGTAGAGTAAATTATTCAGCTTTTATTTTTTGAAGTTCTTCTTCCTCATGATCGTTGATTTTGTCTTCATTTTGTAATGTGTCATTAGGAATTTTATTGAAGGTTTCATGAGATTGATCTTTAATATTGACGTTTGTTTTATCTTCTCTTATTACTTTTTTAAAGATAGATATTGTTGCTGCTATTTCTTCAAAGGCATCAAGTAAGAATATTTCTTTTGCATTTTCTTCAGCTTTAACGATGTATACTAAAGAATTATTGCCTCTTTCTGGATCATGGATTATTTCCCATGATCCTAAGACGCGATTGTTGTAACTGTCGCTCATTAAAGATTCTGATATTTCTTGAATTTTATCCGAATTAACGTCAAATGTTTCTACGATTCCAAATATTTCTCTTATTTTTGAATTTTGATATGAATTTAGTTTTGACCTGACTATTATTTCTATGTTTGCATTGTTAATGGTTTGTGATATGATGAAATCATTTTCTTTGTCTATTCTATATTCTAATTTATTATTATCAAGTATTTTTTTAATTCTCTTGTCATAAGTTACGTTTTTATCTTTACAACTTATGAATGTTATTAGTGTTAAAACAGCAATAACTATGCTATATTTTAATTGTTCAATGTTTAAAATACTTGTTTTTAACATGTTATTGCTTACCATGTAATTTATTATAGTTTAATTATAAGGATTTTTGAAGTAAGTTATATGTATTTTAGGAGTAATGATTATTCTTATACAGTTATTCAGTCTAAAAATAGTTATGTACAAAAGTCAACTTTTGGAATATCTTTTGTCATTTTAAATAGAGGCACAAAAATTTTTAGGGAGGATTTATTTGAATTCCTTTCTAATTTTGACTTCATTAGAGAAATTATTTCTATTGAAAAACAAAGTAATAGGACTTCTCTTCAGTTTATTTCAGAGAATTATGATAAATTGAAGTTTATTTTACTTTCTGGAGATTTAAATTCTGGAGAGAAAGTTAATTTAGCTATGAAAGAGTCCATTTGTAGTTTTGTTTTTGTATTGCAAAGTGATATGTATTTGTTAAATCCTTTTTGGATTCCTAATATATTTGATGAAATTGTTAAAAAAAATGTACTTCTTGTTGGTGGTGAATTTTTTGATAAAGAAGAAGAAGTTGTTCCATCAATTTTTCTGCCCACTATTGATAAATATCAAAGATTAAAAGTAATTTTAATAAATTCTGAACGGGATTATGAGAAAACTTTAATTACTATGGATTATTGTGGTCTTTATTCTAAGGAGAAGTTTATTCAGTTAGGAGGTTTTGATAAAAGGATCAAAAACGAATATTTTCAAAGATTAGATTTTGGACTTAGAGCTATTTATTTTGGAGAGAGTATTCATATTTATAGAAAATTACGTATACAATATACAGTTTTAAATGTTCCAGAAGATTTAACTAAAAATAAAAGTTTTTTGATATTTTTACTTAAAAATTATGTTCCTATTTTTATTGGAAATGGAGTAAAATTTTCATTTTTACGATTTATAAGATTATGCTTAAGATATGGTGTTAATCCTTTTAGGTTTGGCAGAGAATTTAAAGAAATTAAATATGAAACCATCAAAAATAGCTTAAGGTTTAAAGGTGATTTAAAGAGTGCAATTGAACTTTGGGAAAATAATATTATTGATTAATTTAATCTTTGTTTTTTTATTTGTGCATGCAGATGAATTTGATTATGTCAATATTCTTGATTCATTTGATAGCAACTTTTTTAAGTTCAATTTTAATATTGAGAGAGATATTCTTACAATTGAGCATGAGAAAGGCCATCTTAAGCTTAAAGTGGGTTTTGAATATGGGTTATCATCTATTGGTTATTATATTTATGTAGATCCTATCCTTTTAAGAGATGGGGAAATTTTAATAACTAAGAAAGCTTTGATGCAGATTGAAAATTATTTTCGATCTTTGCAAAGTTATAATAAACCACGAATAACATCAATTGTTATTGATCCTGGGCATGGTGGTCATGATAGGGGAGCTGTTGTAACACATAAATTAAGAGAACATGATATTACTCTTTTTGAAAAAGATTTTACTTTGACTTATTCTATGCATTTATATAAAATCCTTAGTAATTATTTTTTAGATAGAAATATTTTATTAACGCGTGTGGATGATATTTTTGTGTCATTGCAAGATAGAGCCGAATTTGCAAATGCAATTAAACCAGATTTTCCCAATAATGTTATATTTTTGTCGATACATGCAAATAATGCCCCAAATCCTGATGCTAGAGGAGTTGAATTTTGGTATCTTCCTCAAAATTCAAAAAGAGAGGTTATAAGAAATTTGAAAGGATATGATATTAGAGGTAATAGATACTTAAGGGAGCTTAATGATATACTAGATATTAAGTATAAATATGAATCAAAAAAATTAGCGGAAATTTTATATGAAACTTTTAGTGATGTTTTATACGAGACTAAAATTAGAACAATTAGGGAAGAGCAGTGGTTTGTGATTAAAAATAGTAGTATGCCCGCTGTATTAATTGAAATTGGGTTTTTATCGAATATTGATGATGCGATTTTAATTTTGGATTACAATTATATGATCAAAATCAATATTTTAGTACTTGAGTCTTTAATTAAGTTTATTGAATTTTATGAGAAATAGTGGTTTTAATATGTTTATGAAAAATATTTGTGTTTATTATGATTTTCTTGGTCGTAATTGCTCGAAATATTTACTTGAGATATTTATTATTCTTTTATTATTAAGTTTTTTGTTTTCTTCATATATGATATTTTTTAATTATGATAATCTTTTCTTTAGAAAAGTATTTTATTTCTATTCTGAGCATGAATTAATTTCTGATTTACGTTATTTAAAAGAGAAAAAAACTCTTAAAGAAAATTTGGATTTGTTAGTTAAAGATTTTTTATTGGGTAATAGTAAAGGTTTTTATTTGCAATTTGGAACTAGGAATGTAAAGCTTTTATATTCTTTTATGAGTAATGATGTATATTTTATAAATCTTTCCAAAGAGTTTTATGATTCTTTTGAAAATGGTGGTTATAAGGATTCTGAGGAATTGAGGGTAAGTTTGTTTGTTAAATCTTTAAAAGAAACAATTAATTTTAACTATCCTAGAGATGTTAAAGAAATTTTTATTTTCATTGAGGGGTATATTTTGAATGTTTAAGATGTTTTTAAGTATTATTGGATATATCAAAAAATTGACAAATAAAAAATTAAATTATTTTATAAGAGGAGTTAATTTTATGGATAAAATGAAGAAAATTGTTTTTGTTTTATTTTTTATTATTTTCTTGGTTCCTGTTTTTGGGCAAGAAGCATCTCGAACATCGTCAGGTGATGGTTCTTCTGATGGTGAACCTGGTGAATTGGTTCTTGATTTTGCAGAACTTGCAAAAGATCCAAGTTCTACTGAACTTGATCTTTCAGATTATATTGATCGTGTATATTCTGGAGCTTCAAGCATTATGAAGCCAGAAGATATGGTATTAAATCTTGGAATAAATAATTGGAGTGTCCTTTTAACACCTTCAGCTAGAATGCAAGCATATGTAAAAAATTCTATTGTTGTGCCGGCTGTTGTTAAGAGTGATTCTAAAAAATATGCAGGAGAGACAATTTTGGGAGTTAGAGTGTTATTTCCAAGTTATATTCAGTCTTCTGCAATGGTATTGCCCCCATTTAAAATTCCGTTTTATGCTGGAGCAGATGGTAATCAATTTGTAGGCAGAGGTCTTATTGATAATGTTAGAATTATAAAAGAAGTCAAGGTTACAGTTTACAGTTTGGGACATGATGTTGATCTTGAAGTTTTATTTGAAGATATGAGTGGTATGGAATATGTTTATCCTTTAGGTTCGTTAAAATTTAAGGGTTGGGCAGATTTAGTGTGGGCAAATCCTACTTACCTTCCGGGGATAAGTTCTCGAACAGTTGATAATAGTGTTCCCAATTATCCTCTTCCTTCAAGCAAAATGAGGTTTAAGGCATTTAGGGTTTCAAAATTTCATAGTTCAAGAGAACAAAATCTGATTTTTTATATCAAAGATTTAAGGGTTATTTATGATAAATTAAGTGTTTCTTTAGATTCTGATGTTGATAATGAATCTATATTTAAAATTTATGAGACACGTGGAGTTGAGTCACTTAGAAAATTGAAGTCCCAGGAAGCTCTGAAGAAAGTTTTAAAGGTTAGAGAGAGTATATCAATGCCAGATGAATCTTTTCAAAATTTATTTGAAAAAGGTGAAAAAAGTATTAATGATAAATCTGGGGTACGTACTGAGAAATGATAAATTTAATTATGATAGCAGGATCAATTTTTAATTTGTTCCTGTTATCCTTAAAATAGGAAAACGGGTTAATGATAGATGCAGATAATAAAGAGCTTTTAGAAATTTTTTTTGAAGAGGCTCAAAATCTTGTAGATACTCTTGAAGAGAATATTATTTCATTAGAAGATGACCCTCATAATATGGAAACTATTGATGAAATATTCAGGGCTGCACATACTATTAAGGGCAGTTCAGCTTCTGTTGATATGATGGAACTTTCAAGTTTTACGCATGTTGTTGAGGATGTATTTGATGCTATTAGAGATAATAAATTAAAAATATGTAATGATCTTATTGATTTACTTTTAAATGCGCTTGATGTAATAAAAAGTATGCTTGATGCACGTCTTAATGGAGATGTTTATTTGCAGGATGTAAGTGGACTTAAGAGTAAATTAAGAGGATTTTTGGAATATGATCATCAGACAACTTCTATTGCGGTTTTAGAAAATAAAGATAATGATGAATTTTTACTCTCTTCTTCTGATATTAATGATATGCGTGAAGCTGTAGGGCTTGGTCAAAAAATTTTAAAAGTTAGTATTGATTTTGATAAAGATGATCCCATGGCTACAATTGCTGGGATACAGATGTTTCAAGCTTTAAAGGATTTAGGTCCAATTCTTCACACAGTTCCAAGTTATGACCAATTGATTGCTAATCAATTTTTAAGAAGAGTGGATTATTACTTGATATATTTAAATATTCATAATATTGAAGAAAAGATAAATTTATCTGATGTTGCGACAGATTATTCAATTAATGAATTTGATATTGATAATGAATTGGCAAAAGCAAGCTTAAGAGAGCAAAATTTAGTTATTAATAATACTCTCTCTCAGGATAATGCAGCATCTAATAAGGATAGTTTGCAACTCTCTCATGATGAGATTATTAATTTAAGAGATAATATTGGAGATTCTAAGTTATTTGAAGTTAAATTGTATTTCAATAAAAATAATCCTATGTCAACTATTTCTGGCTTTCAAATGTTACAGGCTTTGAAAAGTTTGGGGGAGATTTATAAATCTATTCCTGATAGTGAAGATTTACTGGCAGATAAATTTTTTGATTTGATTGTTTATTATTTAATATCAAAAACTTCAATAGAGAGTATTTCTAAAAAGGTAGATTTATCAGATGTTGTTGTTAGTTTTGATATTAGCGAAGTTGATTTGAAAAATATTAAAGGTATGGATGTAAGTGCTGAAGTTGATGCTTATGCTCCTGTTAAAGAATCTAAGAAATCAGCTTTAAATGTTAATTTAATTAGAATTGATAGTAAAAGAATAGATTCTATATTAAATCTTGTAAGTGAAGCTGTCATTAGTAAGTCGTCCTATAATCAAATAAATTCTGATATGACATCTTTTATTTATGGTTTTAATTATTTTTATGATTATCAAGAAAATTTTCGTAATAGTTTTTTGTCAGATTTAAAGATGATTTTTAAAGATTTCGGTTTAGATTTGGAAAATTCTATTGAGACACGGATAGTAGAGTTATTGGAACATAAATTTGATAGAAGTTTGCAAGATATGATGAATCTAAAAGATTTATTATTTAAGATTCACCAAGATTCTAGATTTGCATCTAGTAGACTCTCTAGGATAATTACTGATTTGCATGAGAGTGTTTTAAAAACACGGATGTTGCCGGTTGCTAGTATTTTTTCAAGGTTTACAAGAGTAATAAGAGATCTTTCAAAGAAATTGGGTAAGGTTGTAGAACTGAGTACGCAAGGAGAAGATACTGAAGTTGATAAATCTGTTATAGATGACCTTGTAGATCCTTTAATGCATTGTATTAGAAATTCTATGGATCATGGAATTGAAACTATAGATGAAAGGATTAGTAAGGGAAAAGATAAAACCGGTCATATAATTTTGCGTGCCAAAAATGAAGGTAATGTGATATCAATTGAAATTGAAGATGATGGGAAAGGTATAGATCCAAATGTCATTAGGAAAAAATCAATTGAAAAAGGTTTAATAAATGAAAATACAGTTCTTTCAGAGAGTGAAATGCTTAATTTGATTTTTGAGCCTGGGTTTTCGACAGCTAGTCAAATTACAGATGTTTCTGGTAGGGGTGTAGGGCTTGATGTTGTTAAAAATAATGTTAAAAAATTAAATGGAACTATCATTATAGATTCAAAAATTAATGTTGGTACTACTTTTAAAATTAAACTTCCTTTAACATTGGTAATTGTTCAAGGACTTCTTGTAAAATCAGGTAATGAGATTTATGTTATTCCTTTAAATAGTGTTCTTGAAACTCATAGAATTAATGAAGATGATATTAAGCTTCTTGAAAATGATCATGAAGTATATAATTTAAGGGAAGAAGTTATATCTGTGCTTAGGCTTGATGAGCTTTTTAATATAAAAAATGATCATCAAGATTTGTATGAAAAATTTTTGATAGTGATTAGCATTAATGGTAAAAAAGCAGGTATAGTTGTTGATTCTATTCTTGGAGAGGAAGATTTTGTTGTAAAACCTATTAAAGATAAGTATGCTTCGAGCCCTGGAATAGTTGGAGCTACTACACTTGGTAATGGTAAGGTTGTTCTGATTATTGATGTGTTTAGGTTGTTTGACTTAAGGGATATGCAGGGATAGTCTTATGATGGAAATAAAAGAGATATATTTAGATGAACATAATGTTGGTAGTCGTCTTAAAGGAAAGGATTCTGTTAATTTAGATTTTAAAGTGGTATCTTTCAACATTGGGGATGATAGTTATTTGGTAGATATCATGCAAGTTAAAGAGATTAGAAAGTCTAATAATTTTACATATGTTCCTAATGCTAAAAAATATGTGGTTGGTCTTGACAATTTAAGAGGGGAAATAATTTCTATTATTGATTTGAGAATAATGTTTAATTTGAAAATCGTTAAAAAAGAGTTTGAAGATGTTATGGTGCTTAGAAATAACGATCTATTAATAGGAGTTATTGTTGATAAGGTTAATAATGTTTTTTCAATTGATTCTTCTTTGATTCAAGATCCTCATCCTGTTTTATTTCAAGAAACATTGATACATTATATGAGGGGTGTAGTTGAATATGGTTCAAAATTGTACATTGTTCTTGATGTTGGTAAAATTTTTAATTATGATAATGATATAGAAGAGAAAGAATTTTTATTGGAAGAGAGTAAAAATACATGTGATAAGATAGGTACTTCTGGGCATGAAGAGCAGTCGATATCTTCTGATAATAATTATTTGGAGTTATCAGGAGCATCTGCTAGTAATCATGTGTTATCTTCTAAGGATAATTTAGATGATTTAAGGGTGATTAAAGAAAATCTTTTTAAATATTCTTTTAATGCATCCTTGGTGAGTGACGATTTTTTAAAGAGGATAAGAGTTAAATTAGATATTGCAAATATTAATGATTTAGCTTATGATAACTTCTTAAGTGAATTTTATTCAAAATCATCGGGTCAATTATGGAATGAGCGGTATTTAAAGGAATTTAAGGAGGAAATTGTTCAACAGCATGTTAATAATATGAGTAATATTGGTACTATTTTAAATGTTTTTGAAATTGGATGTGGTGAAGGAAAAGAGACAATATCTTTCGTGAATGTTTTGTATGAGTCTTATAAAAATCCTTTTAAAGTAACGGCTATTGATAATGATTTTAATAAAGTTATAGGTACTTCTAATCTGGTTTTCTTGGAATCTGAGATTAATTTGAGTGAGATTTATCGAAGAAATTCCTTTGAGCAAACTTCAGGAGTTTATAAATTTAAGCCAGAGATTATGAATAGTATTTTATTTGAATATTCAGATGCCATTTTATCAGAATTTCCAGAAAATTTGGGAATTGTGTTTTTAAGAGATATTTTATGTTTCTTGAATGATGATGGTCAAATTTTAATTCTGAATGCAATTGTAGAAAAATCTGTTAGAGGTGCTCTTTTGATTTTGGGAGATAATGAAGAACTTAAGAATAATGATCTTTTTGTAAAAGATAAGTCTGTAAAATATTTTAACCTATATAAGAGGATTTAAAGGAGAAATTAATGAGGATAGATTATATAGAACCATTTTTAGATGCTGCTTCTTCAGTTTTAAGAGATATGTTGCTTGTCGATGATATTCAAATGGGCAGTCCTGGGCTTAAATCAATAAATCAAAAGATAAAGGGAGTTTCTGTTATCGTAGGGCTTGCAGGTTCTGTTGAAGGAAGTATTATTATTGACATGGATATTGATACTGCACTTTTTGTTGCATCTAAATTAAATTTTGAAGAGTATGTTAATTTTGATGATGAGGAGACTAAGGAAATGGTAGCAGCAACTCTTACAGAAGTTGGTAATATTATTGCTGGTAATTTTGTTACTACTCTACATTCTAAGGGTTTTGTGTTTGACATAACTCCTCCAGCTTTCATTTATGGAGAGAATATGAAGATAAGTAATAAAGGATCTGAAGCATTAATAGTACCTTTTACTTTGCCAGATAATAAAATTATTGAAGTTAATATTGCAATAAGGGAGAGGGTTTGATATCATTATGGAATTGAGAGTGCTTATTATTAAAAAAGAGGGTTTAATATGATCCAGAAAACTACAATTGCTACGGATGCTGCAAGTAAACCAAGAGGTATTAATTATGATACAGGAGTTCCTTTTAATGTTTTGATTGTGGATGATTCGGTTTTTACCGTAAAGCAACTTACTCAAATTTTTACTTCTGAAGGATTTAACGTCATTGATACTGCTGCTGATGGTGAAGAAGCTGTGGTTAAGTATAAAAATCATTATCCTAATGTCGATATTGTTACTCTTGATATTACTATGCCAAAAATGGATGGAATGACATGTCTTGATAATATTATTGAATTTGATAAAAATGCTAAAGTAATAATGATTTCTGCTTTGGGGAAAGAGCAGTTGGTTAAGGATTGTTTGATTAAGGGTGCAAAGACGTTTATTGTAAAACCTCTTGATAGAGCCAAGGTTCTTCAAAGAGTTATGTCTGTATTTGTCCAATGAAATTAGTGTTGATTATTTATTATTGTTGTTATAAAAAATCATTTCATTAGTTATTTCTTTTGGATTTTTTGTGAAGTATGATGGATTGAGGTTGAAAATTTCTAATTTGTCTTTATTATTACTGATATATAGTTCTAGCTTGTAAAATCCTTGTGTGGTATATATTAATGCTGAGCTTTTAAAAATTGAATCTATAGTTTTAATTTTAAATATTTTGTATTTTGTAAAATCTTTGTCAATGATTTCACTTTTCAGTAAATATTTGTTGGTTTCTCTATATGTTGGAGTGATTTGTGTGTCATCAATTTTATTTTTTAGAATACTTTTTATGAAATTTTCTGTTAATTCATATATCTGTATTTCATGTGTACTTTTTGGATGTTGAGTATAATATTCTTCTTCTATTAATAAGTTAAAAGCAGAATATTTTCTCATGGATTCTGATGATCGTTTTTCTATTGAAGGTGTTATTAATCTTGAATGAATTGATGTGTTAATTATTAAAAATAATAATATTTTTCTGATCATATGTTTTCCTTATTGTTACTATTTATTATTTTCTTTAGTTGTTCAATTTCTAATGGAAGTTTGCTTTTTCTTTTTGTATTTAATTTATTCTTTAATAAAACGTTGTTAAATGTTTTTGCCATTTCATATACTTTTTCTTCACTAAAATGAAATGGAATTTGAATTTTTCTATACTCAAATGGGTCTTGTAAAACTTTGTGCATTAATATAATTGGGTTTAGGAAACTTGCTTTAAAAAATTTATAAAAATTTGTTAAAAATATTGCAAATGATATGAAAAGAGTAAATAAAAATATTCCTATTACAGAGTCATTTTTTCTTTGTAAATATTTGTCTATATAGAATTTTGTTTTGTCTATTTCAATAATTTTATATTCACTAGGACTGTAGTAAAAAAATATATCATCAGATTTAGAATATATAGTTTTTTCTTTATCTTTAATAATAAGTATAAAGGGATATTTTTCTTTAATATAATTTTTTTCAGTTGTGATAGAAATGTTTTTGATTATGTTGAATTCTTGTTTTTCTGGGATTGTATTTGCAAAACCTGAACTTGAGAATATGATGAAAAATATAAATGGAACCAGTGAACTTATTGAAAATGTTCTGGCAAATGCAATTAAAATTAAATTTTTTTCTTTTGGATTATAATAAATTTCAATCATTAAGTCGTTAAATCTAAGAAGTCTTAAGAATCTTAATTTAAAGAGTGAGAGTATTATTGGAGTTAAGATTGTTTCTTGAGGATTTAGTATATTTTGCATTTGATGAGAACTATAAAATATTAAAGGAACTAGACAATGTATTAAATCGAAGAATAGATTATTCCTTATGTATATTTGTGATATTTTTAAAAAATATGCCTTTAAAATTTTGTAAAAGAAAATAAGAATTAATATTATGTCAAATAAGAATCCAATGAATATTAAAGCAAATCGGATTTTATATGGCAAAAAAAGTATTATCGATAATTCTTCCATTAAAAATGTAAATATTGATGCTATTAAAATTGCTTTAAAAAAATTTGAAAATATTTTTACCATTTGTTTTTCCTAGCTATTTCTAAGAGTTCTTTAATAATTCTTGGATCGTAGTCTTTTGAATTTGATTGCTTTATTGAAAACCAACTTTCATCGTATCCTATAAATCCTTTTGTTCTGTTATTTTTGATATTTGGAATTTTAGTTCTATTTGAAAAGATTGATATTAATGTTGCAATTGGAGACATATTGCTTAAGTGTTCATATTTAAATAGACTCTGAGTTATTATCTTTACTGTGTTATTGTCTAAAAATTCTATTTCTTTGCTAACCAATTTTGATATGTTTTCAATATTTTGAGGAATTAACCTTATTTCTTTTTCTAAATAAAATTTAATTATTAGAATTTTTAATAATAATAAAATTTTAATATAGTTTTTTATAATTTTAGAAGAGTCAAAAATATTATTTTCTTTTTTGATTAAGTATATTGTGTAAGAATTTTTATCTTCAAAAAGTTTATTTATATAGAATGTTATATATCCACTACTTATAATATTAAAATTATATAGAAATTCTTTTCTTAAATAAGGATTTGTTTTAATGGAGTTAAATATTAATTCAAGGTTATTTTTATTAAATTTTTTATTAAAAAGATCTTTTACAATATTTAGATCAATAGATTCAATATTTGATAAAATAATAGGACTAATTATTATGTTTGTTTTTTCCTTAACGTATTGAATTAGTGAATCTGTGTCAAATTTAAAATTTTCATTTATAAATGTTGAAATGGTTTCTTTATTATCTTCTATGTATTTGATTATTTCAACTTCTTTTTCAAAAACCGATAATCCTTTTATGCTTTCATGATTAAATAAGTAGTGGTAAAGATGTGGAAAATATATTTTTAGGTTCATTTGATTATGTCTAAGAGTTCAAATGGATTATTTAATATGTATTTTGCTCCGTTTTCTTTTAATTCCTGTATTGTTCTAAATCCCCATGAGACTCCTATGGGTAAAAAACCAGCATTTTGAGCAGTTAACATATCAACATCACTATCACCAATATATGCTATTTCTTGTGGCATAAGATTGAGTTCTATAATCATATCAAGGGCATTTTCAGGATCTGGTTTTGCTTCGAATTTTGATGAATAACCTCTGACTTCAAAAAATTTGATGTCTTGAAATATTTCTTTTGTGATTATTAGTAATTCTTCATGGTTTTTATTACTTAAAATTCCAATAGGGATATTTAGTGAGTTTAGTTTTTTCAAAAGTTCTGGTATTCCATCATATGTTTTTGTGTGAAAATATAAATTTTGATTGTATGCTTTTACAAATTCTTGATAAAGATTGTCATTAAGATGCTTGTCATTTAGATTGATATTTAGATGCTTGAGAGTGTTTTCTATTAATTTGGAATATCCTTTTCCAACCAGAGTATTAAATTCTTCTGTTTGAATTTCTCTATATCCTAATTTTTTTAAAGCAAAGTTCATTGATGATGCAATATCCATGATGCTGTTTATTAAAGTTCCATCCATATCAAAAATGCAAGCTTTGATTTTCATATTGTAATCCTCTTGAAAGTCATATATCATTTGCTTCATTTTATCATTATTTCTATTTTTTGTTTATGTTATTATAGCATTTATAAATTTTACATTATTTTTGTTTTTTTCTAAATATTCCTTGAAAATATTTGTTTTTCGTTTTATTATGTCTGGCTAGGGTGTAAGTAATGTTATTTAACTTAGTTAAAATTTAGGTTATCTTTTGATGCAAGATATATTGGTTTTAGATAAAGTTACTAAACGGTATGGCGACTTTGTTGCTAATGATAATGTTTGTATCAATTTTAAGAAGGGAGAGATACATGCAATTCTTGGTGAGAATGGTGCTGGCAAGACCACTTTAATGAAAATTATTTATGGAATTCACAGACCTGATGGCGGACAAATTTTTTTAAGAGGGCGTGAACTTAAACTGAAAGATTCAAGTGAGTCTATTCGTAGTGGTATTGGTATGGTGTTTCAACATTTTATGCTAATTGCTAAGTTTACTGCAGTTCAAAATATTATTTTAGGATATGAAGATTCAAAATTTGGGTTTGTTAATTATGATCTTGTAAAAAAAAAAATAATTCAACTTTCTGAAAAACATGGTTTAAAAATAGATATTGATAAGCCTGTTGAAAATTTAAGCATTGGAATGAGACAAAAAATAGAAATACTCAAAGTTCTCTATAGAAATGCGGATATTATTATTTTTGACGAACCTACGGCAGTACTTACGCCTAACGAAATAAATGAATTTATGAATGTTTTAAAGATATTGGCTATTGAAGGATATACCGTAATACTTATTACACATAAGATAAAGGAAATAAAATCTGTGGCACAGAGATGTACAGTTATGCGTCTTGGGAGAGTTATTGGAACTTTTGATGTTGCTACTACGAGTGAGGTAGTATTTACTAAATTGATGATAGGTAAAAATACTTTTCTTGATATGTCTAAGAGACAGAGTGTTACTTATACAAATGTTCTTGAAATTAAAAATTTAAAAGTTAAAGATGAGAGAGGTATTTTACGAGTTAAAAACATTAGTTTTGACCTTAAAGAAGGTGAGATTTTTGGGATAGCTGGAGTTGAAGGAAGTGGTCAAGAAGAGTTGATTGATGCTATTATTGGCATTAGATCTATTTTTAGTGGAGATATAATTAAGAAAGTTGATGGTAAGTTTGAATCAATAAAAGGTCTTACTGTTAAGCAAATAATAGATAAAAAAATAGGTCATATTCCGTCTGATAGGCAAAAACACGGACTTATTTTAGATTTTAATATTTTACAAAATATTGCTATTAAGAGTTTTGATGATGTGAAGTATTTAAAAATGAAAGGTAATAATATAGAAAATGATAAAATAAAGTTTAAATTTTTCAATGCTTTAAAGAAGCAATTTGTTAATTTTAATTTTTCTGTTCTTAAGAAAGTAAGCGAACAACTTGTGATTACATTTGATATTAGACCAAGAGATATTTTGAGTAAAGTTAAAAATCTATCTGGAGGTAATCAGCAAAAAGTAATTATTGCACGTGAGATTAATTTGAAACCTGAGATTCTATTAGCAGTGCAACCTACAAGAGGGCTTGATATAGGTGCCATTGAAAATATTTATGAAAAAATTATTGAGCAAAGGAATGCAGGAATGACTGTTCTTCTTGTATCTCTTGAACTTGATGAACTTATTCGTGTTTGTGATAGAATAGCTGTAATGTATGATGGCAAAATCATAGGTGTTTTAGAGGATAATTTTGATGCGGATATTATTAGTAAAATGATGGTGGGTGTAGGTAAATGATGATTAATAATTATAGATTTAGAGAAGTCATTATGACATTTATAAGTTCTCCAATGTTTATTAATTTTTTTTCATTCTTTTTAGGAATTTTAATTGTTGGTTTAATAGTGTTAGTTCTTGGATATTCTCCTTTGAAAATGTATTTTATAATGATAGAGGTTATGTTTTTGTCTCCTAAACATTTAGGATATATTATAAGTTATGCTACGCCTTTGATTTTGACGGGGCTTTCAATTGGCATTGCATTAAAAGTGGGACTTTTTAATATTGGTGTTGAGAGTCAATTTATGCTTGGTTCAATTGCAGCTTTAATAGGTGGAATTTTTTTTGAGTTTGTTCCTTTATTACATGTGGTTGTTGTTTTGTTTTTTGCATTCTTAGTATCAGGAATTTTAGGTGTTTTAATTGGTTATTTAAAAATCAAGTTTAATATAAATGAAGTGATTTCAGGGATAATGTTTAATTGGATTTTATTTCATATAAATAATATAATTATAGATTTGCCCGTTATTAAAAAAGGTGATAGTGATTTATCCAAGCCAATTCGAGAGAGCGCTTTTATTGATTTTTTTGGTTCTTGGAAACTTTCATCTGAAGGACTTGCTTATAGAGGAGAGCATCCATTTATTAATGACTTGTTAAAAGCACCTCTTAATTTTGGAATAATTATTGGTATTGTTGTTGCTGTTTTAATGTGGATTTTATTGAATAAAACGATGCTTGGATTTAAAATAAGTTCTATAGGATATAATATTTTAGCGTCTTATCGTGTGGGAATTGATATTAAGAAGGTTTTGATGTTTGTTATGTTTCTTGCAGGGGCTCTTTCTGGTCTTGCAGGTGCTATACAAGTTATGGGTGTTAATAAGGGAATATTTAAGCTTTCGTATATGGAGGGAACGGGTTTTAATGGTATAGCCGTTGCTTTAATAGGTAATAATTCTCCAATAGGGATAATATTTTCAAGTATTTTATTCTCAATTTTAATTTATGGTAGTAGCAGAGTTCAGAGTTTAATGGGTCTTTCTTCTTCAATTGTATCTTTGATGATAGGGATAGTGGTGATTGTGATTTCTGCTAGTCATTTTTTAAGAAAGGTGTTTTTGGAGGCAATTAAAGGTGTTAAACGCACTAATATTTCTAATTAGCGAAACTCTTGTGAATTCTCAAACTTTGATTTTGGCTGGACTTGGTGGACTTATAAGTGAGAAAAGTGGAATAATTAATGTTGGCATTGAGGGTACAATGGCCCTTGGTGCATTTGTTGGTGCTACAGTTGCATATTGTTATGGCAGTCCTTTATTTGCAATTTTTGCTGGAGGTTTATCAGGTCTCCTTCTGTCACTTTTACATGCTATTTTCACTATTTTTCTTAAATCAGATCAGGTAATCACTGGAATGGCTATTAACTTTATAGG
Source organism: Borrelia hispanica CRI (assembly GCF_000500065.1). NCBI lineage: Bacteria > Pseudomonadati > Spirochaetota > Spirochaetia > Spirochaetales > Borreliaceae > Borrelia > Borrelia hispanica. The sequence continues at coordinate 196,036 of NZ_AYOU01000121.1, forward strand.
GCCGTCTATTGCTATGTTATTTGGGACTTTGATTTTTGGTTCTGCATCAACCCCTCCAATAGATGTTAAGTTACCTATACTTTTTGATGGGGTTTTGGATAAGAAGTCTATTATATTTCAAATTTTTGGAAAAAGATATTCACTCTATATTGCAATAATGTGTGTCATTTTTTTTTATATAATGTTTAAATATACTAAGATTGGACTTAGAATTAAAGCTAGTGGTGAGGCCCCAGAAGTTTTAAAGTCTCTTGGAGTTAATGTTGTTATGATTAGATTTTTTTGTGTTTTATTTAGTGGTTTATTTGCAGGGGTTGCTGGGGCAGTTCTCTCGACTGTCATTGCTTCAAGTTATATGCAGGGAATTGTTGGTGGTCAAGGTTTTATTGCTATTGTTATGGTAATTTTTGGAAATTGGCAACCTTTTGGAATTTTAATGGGTAGTTTTTTATTTTCTTTTATAAGGACTCTAGTTGTTATGACATCTCAAATTTCTTTTTTTTCTGTATTTGTTCCTCTTAAAATATTAATTATTTTACCGTATATTGTTATAATTTTAAGCCTTATGTTTTTTGCAAATAATAATTATACTCCTCAAGCTTTGGGTTTACCTTGTAGAGAAGATTGATTTTTATTTTGATTTTTTTTAATATACAGTTGGAATTGGTGTAGGATTTATTTATGAATTATATTTTTTGAGATAGAGTATATGGGAGTGTCTATTTATTTTTATATTTGTAAGTTTGTTGTTTGTTAAATTAATTGACTGAAGGATTAATTTACGAGGTAGTTTTATGTTAAAAGTTAAGTACAAATTTGTCGGGTATTTATTCTTATGTTTATTATTAGTAATATTGTTTTTTTCTTTGATTTTTAAGTTTATTTTGGGTAATTATTTAGAACGTTATTATAAGCAGTTAACAAGAGCTCAAGTAAGACGGGCTGCTTTTTCTGTACAATCTTTATTAGATACATTTTATATTATAATTGATGGTGCCAGTTCTAATTTGGCTCTTGAGACTATGGATGAATATTCAGTGGTTAAGAATGGTGGACGTATGTTTTCAGAGATGGAAATAGATAGGCTTAGAGAAAATTCTAAAATAGTTCTTGATACTGTAAAGTTTGATAAAAAATATCGTAATCGTTTATACAACATATTGTGGGATTTAAAACTTGATACTTTTTATGAAGACTTTGCATTTCTTGATTTTGAAGGCAATATAATTGTTACTACAAGATATGAAAATAATTCAGATTTTGCGCAACCTGAGTCAGGTACAGAGTATTTTAAAAAAGCTGTTGAAGGTTATAATAAAGATAAATTGGATTTTGTTGGTTGGTATACGTCTCTTAATGAGGGTATAGCAGGAGAAGTTGCTGTTAGATCTTACTATAAGGATAAAAAGGCTTCTGCTATAGTTGTTCCTGTACATTCGGCTGAAGATAAGGTATTTCTTGGCTATTTAGTAGGTTATTTACTTGACGATTGTATAAGAGAGCAATTAGATAGATCTAGGTTTGGATTTTATAATAGAGGAAATTTAGCTTATTTTGATTCACAAAATTATCTTGTGAATCCTCTAATAGAGTATAATGAGAGTTTTAAAGTTAGTGATTCTTTTATTAGTCTTTTAAAGAGTACGTTATCTAATCCCCCTAGAAAAGCCGATGTTGCAACTGAAACATCAGTTTATGAAATTCAAAGAGCTTTTTTGCCAGAGATGGGATTGTATAATTATTATGCTATTTTGCCTATTAGCAGTGAACTTGGGCATAATAGTGGGGTTCTTCTTGCTAGAATCCCTTATGAAGATATTTACGGTGTTGTTAACAGTTTGGCTTTTAAATTTGTTGCGTGTTCTATTTTGGGACTTATTATATTGATTGTCATTCTTGCAGTCAAAATAGAGTCCATTATTGTTTTTAGATTAAATGTGTTTATTAATTTAGTAAGAAGAATGCTTAAAGGGAATTTAGATAAAACTTGTGTTATTGGTGATGATGGATATTATGATGAACTTAGTTTGCTGGGTGTGCAAATTATCAAAATGAAAAATGCTATTGCAGATGCTATTACAAGTGTTCTTAAAAATATTGATTATGTTAATAAGGCAAGTATTGAGGTTGCAAATTCAAGTCAAGGTTTAAGTTCTAGTGCATTGCAACAGGCTTCAACACTTGAAGAAATGTCAGCTAATATAGAACAAATATCAGATGGGGTTAAGATGAGTGCTGATAATTCCCAAGAGACCGAAAGAATAGCTTTAGTTACTGATCAAAATGCTCACATAGGTGGTGAGGCTGTTGAAGAATCTGTTGTGGCTATGCAAGCTATTGTTGAGAAAGTTAGTGTTATTGAAGAGATAGCTAGAAAGACGAATTTGCTTGCTTTAAATGCAGCAATTGAGGCTGCAAGAGCTGGAGAGGAAGGTAAAGGGTTTGCTGTTGTAGCAAGTGAGATTAGAAAGCTTGCTGATCTTAGTAAAGAATCTGCGCTTGAAATTGGTGAATTAGTTGAAGAAAATTCTAGGTTAGCAACGGAGGCGGGGATGATATTTCGGGATATGTTGCCTGACATAGAAAAGACTACTAATCTTGTAAAGAAAATTTCTGAAGGAAGTTATAAACAAAATGAACAAATTATGCAGTTTAAGGTGGCTCTTGATCAGGTTGGTGAGGTAGTACAAGCTTCTGCATCAAGCAGTGAAGAGCTTTCAAGTATGGCTGATAGGATGCTTGAAAAAGCTAAGGAACTTAAAGAGGTAATATCTTTTTTCAAGACTGATGATTCTGATAAATTTGAAGTTGATGATGATTTGATGAAGGAAAATTTTGCTCCTATAAATGTTAAGAGTAGTTCAGTTGTAGGTAATAAAGCAAATGGTGTTCGTGATGATTCAAGTATGAATTATAAGTCTATTAATAAAAGGGTCGATCCTAAGAAAGCTATTGATGTTGTTGATAAGGATTTAGATTTTGATGATGATTTTTCAGATTTTTAAAGCTTATTTTAAGGGGTAGTTGTTATATGAAACTGAAGCTAAGAGTTAGGATATTACTTATTGTTAGTATGCTTATAGCAATTTTTATTTCTGTATTATTTATTGGATTTGGAATGTTAATTAATTCAAGTTTGATAGCGCAACAATTGGATCTTATGCAAAATCTTATTGGCAATGTCAAAAATTCACTAACTAGTTATTTATATTCAATGGAGGAGCGGGTAAAAGTTACTTCGATGTATTTAGATTCTGTAGAAAGGTTTGAATCTATTGCTAGAAGTAAACCTAAAAGAATCGAGGCTATTTTAGATCAAATTGAAATTTTGGTTAAAACGGGTAGGGGTAATAACTTAATGATAACCGATAAGTTAGGTAAAATAATATTTACTACTGCTGTTAAAGATAATAGTGATTATGGTGTTTCTGTTGCAGATAAAGAATATTTTCTTAAATTGCAAGCTTCTAGTTATATGTATAATTCTTCTGTTTTATTGGCAGATTCTGGTTCGATTGAAGAAGTTTTAATGAAAGATATTTCTAAAATAAAAAACGAATCAGGACAAATTCCTTATTTATTGATAGGTGTTCCTTTAAGAGATAATGTTACCAATGATATTTTTGGATATTTTATGATCTTTTATGCTTTTGATTATCTCTATAATTCGTTTAAAGGTATTCGTTTTGGAACATTAAATAGTGGTCGTGCTATGGTATTTGATGAGACAGGTTCATTTATGATTCATCATAAGTGGACTCCTGGTGATAATTTTGTGAAATCTAATACGTATTATGAGCGTGTATTTAAGAATTGTTATGAAGATTTGATACAAAAAAATAAAGAAATTAGTTTTGGTCGTTATGTTGATCCTTTTGACGATGAGTATATTGGATTTGCTCAAAGGGTAAAATGTAAATTATCTGGTGTTTCATTTATAGTATATTTGAGAGCTAATAGGGCAGATTTTTATTATATGCCTAAACTTACTACTTTCATTTTGAGTATAGGCTTTGTAATTACTTTAATTGTTCTTGGTTTTGTTACTATTTATCTTGTAGGTAAACTTAGTTCTGCTTTAAATGGAATTTTAAATTATTCTGAAAAACTTGCTTCTGGAGATTTTACAGTTACAAGTCATGCTTTAAGGTGGGATACTGAAGAAATTCATAAATTATATGATGATTTGGGACTTTTGAGAGAAAATTTTTCGTCTGTTGCTAAGATAATTAATGAGAATCTTGATTATCTTTATGAAAATGCAATTCAAATAGCGAATGCAAGTCAGAATTTAAGTTCTGGTGCGGTTGAACAAGCTTCTACATTGGAGGAAATGACAGCAAATATTGAACAAATATCGCAAGGTGTTACTGAGAATACCTATAATGCATCTACTACCGAGAGTATTGCTGTTAATACTAATGAGAAAACTAAGGAAGGATATCAGTCTGTTACTAAAGCCATTCAGGCTATGGAAATTATTACAGATAAAATCAGTATTATTGATGAGATAACAAGACAAACTAATTTACTTGCTTTAAATGCTTCTATTGAAGCCGCACGAGTTGGAGATAAGGGTAAGGGGTTTGAAGTTGTTGCTGCTGAAGTAAGAAAGCTTGCTGATCAAAGTAAGGAGTCTGCTAGAGAAATTATTGATATTGCAAATAAAAGTTTAACTATTGCAAGTAAAGCAGGTAATAACTTTAAGCAAATCGTTCCTGGAATGGAAGAAACGGCTGGGCTTGTGAAAAATATTACTCGTGAAAGTTCTAATCAGCGTAATCAAATTGTACAATTTAAAAATGCAATAGAACAAGTTAGTCAATTGGTTCAAACAACAGCATCAAGTAGTGAGAATCTTTCAGCGATGTCGGAAAGAATGTTGGAGAGTGTGAAACATTTAAAAGATTCTGTTGATTATTTTAAGATTGATCAATAAACCTATAGAAATAAATGGTTACTATAGGTTTATTTTGATATAAAATATATCTTTTATATTAGTGTTTTAAGGATTTTAGCTCCACCTAGGCATTCATCTTCTTTATAAAATATGCAAAATTGACCTGGTGAAATTCCATAGTCTTTTTCTTCTAGGTTAACTTTTATAATGTTATCTTTTAATATTTCTATTTTACATTTTATTTTTTTTTCTCCATGTCTTATTTTTGCGCTTAAGTTGTCATTTTTTAGTGGTTTATTGATCCAATTTGTTTTATGAACTAAAAATTGTTCTTTACCTTGTTTTAGATAATTTATACTGTTTGAAATATAAATGATATTATTTTGAATATCCTTTTCTGTTACAAACCATGGTCCATGACTAAGTTTAATACCTTTTCTTTGGCCAATTGTGAAAAACCAATATCCATTATGTGTTCCAAGTATTTTACCAGTCTCTTGTTCAATTATATTACCTTTAAGTTCTCCTAAATGATATTTTATAAATTCGTTATATTTGATTTTTCCAAGAAAGCAGATTCCTTGGCTGTCTTTTCTGTTTTTGTTTGGCAAATCTATTTCATGTGCTATTTGTCTTATTTCACTTTTTAATAAATCACCCAATGGGAAATGTAATTTGGATATTTGTTTTTTAGAGAGATGAGAGAGAAAGTAACTTTGATCTTTTATTTTGTCTTTAGCTTGTTTTAATGTATAGCAATTATTTTTATTTTCTATTTTTGCATAGTGTCCTGTTACAATTAAATCATATTTTTCATTTATTTTTTCAAAAAATGCACCGAATTTAATTCTTTGATTACAAAATATATCTGGGCTTGGTGTATTTCCCATTTTTAATTCTTCAATAGCATAAGTTACTACTCTGTCGTAGTATTCTTCTTGTAAATTAATAATTTCATATGGTACATTGAGTTTTTTACATACAGAATCTACGTAAGTTATATCTTCTTTCCAAGGACATTCGCCTATATAGGAAAGTTCATCTTCAAGCCAAATTTTTAGATAATAACATTTTATATTCTTATATCCTTTTTGTATCATTGTATAAAGAGCTACGGAGCTGTCTACTCCACCAGATAGAAGTACTGCTATTTTCATAATTTATTTCTCCTCTTAGCATATCATATTGAACTTTGATATTTTTATGATCTATAGTATAAATTACTTGGTAATCATTTTTTAAATTGGAGGAAATTGATGAAAGTTGGTATTAGTGATATTAGAGTTTTTTTGCCTTTAAATTGTTTAGATTTTCGTGTTCTTTTAGATAATTCATTGTACAATTCTGATGAAAATTTTTTTGCTAAATTTAATAGAGCCATTGATGCGACGCTTCAGAAGGCATTTAGATTTACAGGTACTAATGAAGACAGTGTTACAATGGCAAGTGCTGCTGTTAAGATGATTTTTGATAATAATGATCTTGATTTAAAGAATATGAGGATATTTCTAGGTGGAACTGAGACAGGAGTAGATCATTCAAAATCAATATCATCGTATGTTTATGGGGCTTTAAAGTTGGCTGGGATTAATTTAGAGAATAATTTTTTAACTTTTCAAGTTCAGCATGCTTGTGCAGGGACCGCACTTTCTTTGCATAGTGCTTCAAGTATTTTAAGTCATTTAAATGGATCTGAATATGGAATAGTATTCTCTAGTGATATTGCGCATTATAATAATCTTACTACAGCAGAAATTACTCAAGGTGCTGGGGCTGCAGCAGTTTTAATTGAGAAAAATCCAAAAGTTTTATCTATTAATTTGTCTGAATTTGGAGTTTATACTGATGATGTTGATGATTTCTTTAGGCCATTTGGAAGTCTTGAAGCTAAAGTGAAAGGGCGTTATTCTATTGATTGTTACAATAAGGCAAATGAAGGGGCTTTAGCCGATTTTGCATATAAGAAAAATATGAGCATTAAAGATTTATTTTCTAAGTATAGATTTATTTTACATGTTCCTTTTGCAAAAATGCCTATAGATTCTATGCATTATGTTTTAAAAAAATATTATAGCGAAGATGAATCTGAGAGGAATGCTTATTTAGAATCAATAGACTTTTATGATTCTGTTGAAGCTTCTAAGGAAGTTGGGAATTTATATACAGGATCAATATTTTTATCTTTAATGTCTTATTTAAAGCGAGTATTTGAAAAAAAGGATATTAGTGGAGAGAGTATACTTTTTTGTTCTTATGGGTCTGGAAATATTATGGTTATTTATGAGCTTACTGTTGAAAAGAATGCTCATTATGTGATTAAGACTTGGGATATTGATAAACTACTTTCAGTAAGGCACAATGCAAATTTTGATGAATATCGAAATTTTTTTGAAAATAAAATTATTCCACATGAGTCACAAGGTTTTTATTTAAAAGAAATTAGGGAAGATGGATATCGAATTTATGGGTATCGAGCCTAATATATTAGATAATAAGAGACAACAAATTGAAATTTGTTTAAATAGGGAAAATGTTAATAAAAGTGATAATCTTTTAAATTTTGTTAATATAAAACATGATGCACTTAGTGAGCTTGATTTTTGTGAAATAGATACGCATGAGAATTTATTTGGTTATGATATTGCTATGCCTATTTTTATATCATCAATGACAGGAGGAGTTAGAGAAGGTAATAAATTGAATAAATCTCTTGTTAGAATTGCAAATGATATTGGTATTCCTATGGGTCTTGGCTCTTTTAAGCTTATATTTAAATATCCTGAATATATTAAAGATTTTTCATTAAAAAAATATGCTGATAATATTCCGTTGTTTTCTAATATAGGTGTTGTTCAGTTACGAGAATTTGGTGTTTTTGAAATAATTGAGATGAATAAGAGGTTGGAGGTTGATGCTATAATTTTGCATTTAAATTCTGGTCAAGAATTGATGAATTCTAAGGGTGGGAGAAGCTTTAAAGGAATTAAAGACACAATTGCTAAGTTTTGTTCTGTGTCAAATTTGCCAGTCATTGTTAAAGAAACCGGTTTTGGAATGTCGCCTGATGCTGTTATTAGTTTGTTAGAACTTGGAGTTTCTTATGTTGATCTTGCTGGTAGTGGTGGTACTAATTGGGTTTTAGTTGAAGGTATTAAAGAAAAAAATTTAGATATTGCATCTTGTTTTGCTAATTGGGGCATATCTTCGGTTTTGACATTACTTAGTATTGATGAGTCTTTTAAAGATAAGATTTTTGCATCAGGAGGATATGAAACAGGTATGGATATTGCAAAAGGTATTGCTCTTGGGGCTCAATTAGTAGGAGTTGCAGGGGCTGTTCTGAGGGTTTTTTATGCAGGAGGCGAAGAAGCTTTATATAAGCTTTTCAAAGACTATGAATATGTCTTAAAGATGTCTATGCTTTTAAGTAATAGTCAAAATTTGGCACAGTTTAGAACAAATAAATATTTTTTAAGTTATCCATTGATGCTTAATATTAAGGGTTTTAAAGATTGTTATGAAACTTAGTGATGATTTTAGAAATAAAAGTATTTTAGATAAAAAACGAGAGATAAAGGATTTTTTAAAATTAAATTTTGATGATTTTTTTTATGATTCTACTGATGAGAATTTTTTGTCTCATATGATAGAGAATTATATTGGTTATCTATCTTTGCCTGTTGGTATTGTTAAAAATTTAAAAGTAAATGATAAATATTATAGTGTACCTATTGCTACGGAAGAACCATCTGTTATTGCTGCATTGAATTTTGCAGCTAAAATTCTTGAAACTGCAAATTTAAGTTATTCTGTGGGTGAGGTGTTAGGTATTGCTCAAGTTTATATAAGCACAGATAAAGATTTAAGTGATATTCTTCTTGGTCTTCATGAAAAAATAGATTTTTGGTCTAAATCTCTCTTAAAAAACATGGAACTTAGGGGTGGAGGTTTTAGAAGACTTTCTACTAAATTTATTGAAGAAATTGGTATTCAAAAATTAAATATTTACATAGATGTTTGTGATGTTATGGGTTCAAATTTATTAAATTCAGTGGCTGAAAGAGTGGCCCATAATATTAATTTAGAATTTGGATATAAATGTGTATTGAAGATTTTGAGTAATGATTCTAATGATTTTTCTGTAAAGGCCAATTTTAGGTTAAATATTAATAATTTGCTTAAGAATAATGAAGAATCCTTGACTTTAGCACATAATATCTCTCTTATTTCAAAGATAGGATTTTTTGAAGAAGAGCGTGCTATTACTAATAATAAAGGTATTATGAATGGTATAACAGGTTTATGTGTTGCTACACTTAATGATACAAGGGCTCTTGAGGCAAGCATACATAAATTTGCCTCAAGAAGTGGTAAATACTTACCTCTTAGTAAATTTTATGTTTCCGATGAAAATTTGATGGGAGAAATAGAATTACCTTTACAAGTTGGGATTAAAGGAGGTTCAGTTGGTTCGCATGAGGCATCTATGTTAAGCTTTAAAATTATGGGTATTGATTGCAAAAAGGAGTTTATGGGTATTCTTGCTTGTGTTGGACTTTCAAGCAATTTTGCGGCTTTAAGAGCACTTGCTTTTGATGGAATTCAAAGGGGACATATGAGATTGCATGTTAATAAGATTTTATATCTTCTTGAAAGAGATTATAATGTGTCTAGTGATGAGAGAGAAAAAATATTATTGAGTATGAATGAAAACGGAATTTATTCTCTTGATTTTGCATTGAAATTTTTAAGTGATTTGAGAGCTTAGTGTGAAGGTTAAATGTAAGGTAAATCCTAGTCTGGCTTTAATTAAATATTGGGGAAAGAGAGATAGATTTTTAAATATTCCTGCTACTTCGAGTATTGCTGTTAGTGTTGATAAATTTTATTCTATAACTGAACTTGAATTGTCATCTACAGATGAAATAATTCTGAATTCGAAATCTGTTGTTTTACAAAATAGAGAAAAAAGATTTTTCAATTATGCAAGAAAAATATTAAATAAATTAGATATTAGATTTAAGATAGTTAGTGAAAATAATTTTCCAACATCAGCAGGACTTGCAAGTTCAAGTTCTGGTTTTGCGTCTATTGCTGCTTGTATTTTAAAATATTTTAATCAATATTCTCATCAAAAAGCTTCAAATCTTGCAAGAATAGGATCAGCTTCAGCGTCAAGAGCTATTTATGGTGGATTTACTTTTTTAAAAGAAGGTGCTTTAAGTGCATTTCAATGTAATAATTACAATTGTTTTAATGAATTGTGCATTATATTTGCTATAGTTGATGGGCAAGAAAAAGAAATTTCTTCAAGAACTGCCATGGAGCTTTGTAAGCAAGAAAAGTTTTATTGGGATGCTTGGATTAAATCTAGTCAAAATATCTTTAAGGAAGCTTTATATTTTTTTTTAATAGGAGATTTTAATAAATTTGGTTTGAGAGTTGTTAAAAGTTATCAGTGTATGTTTGCCTTAATGTTATCATCTTCTATTATTTATTTCAAAGATAATACTATAAATTTGATAAAATATGTGGCTGAGTTGCGAAGAGAGGGTTTTTCTGTTTTTGAAACTATGGATGCTGGACCACAAGTTAAGATATTGTGTTTAAAGAAAGATTTGAATTTGATTTTGCCCAAACTTACTAAAAATTTTAAAGATGTTAATTTTATTGTTTCAGGGATTGGACGTGGTTTGGAATGGATATGATAAATTTTTCAGTGCCTGGTAATTTGCTTTTAATGGGTGAATATTCTATTTTAGAAGAAAATGGTTTTGGTCTTGCAATTGCAATTGACGAGAGAGCTTATTTTTCTTTTAAACAAAGTGATAAATGGCGTTTTTTTGCTAAAAGAACTAAAATTGATGGTTTTACTTTAATAGAAAGTAATGATGATTTTATTTTTAAGATGTTTAGCTATTTAAAGTATTATTATTTTAATAATTTAGAAGTTTTTCCCTTTGATGTTTATGTTGATACAAGTAATTTTTTTTTAAATAGTGGTGTTAAGAAAGGATTTGGGTCGAGTGCTGTTGTTGCTGTTGGGATTGTATGTGGAATTTATTTAATTTTAAATGGTGGTAAAAATTTTCTTAAAGATAAAATTTTTATGTATTGCCTTGAAGCTTACAGATATGCTCAAGGGGGTATGGGTAGTGGGTATGATATTGCTACAAGTCTTTTTGGAGGTGTTGTTATGTTTAGGGGAGGTAATTCTCCGAAATATGAGCTTTTAGATAAAATATGTTTTGACAATTTTTATCTAATGAAAGGTCCAGGTCCCGTTAAAACTACTAATGCTATCATTAGATATAATGGATATAGAGATTCTTTGGTGAGTTTTATGCGAGATGTTAATATTGTAATGGAAAATATTATTTTAAATGTTAGTAATTCTACTCATTGTTTACTGTCTAGTTTAAAGTTGGCAAGAAATATAGGCTTGGAAATTGGGAAGAGAATAGGAATTTCTGCTGAGTTACCTTTAAATCTTTCTTATCTTAAAGATGAATGTACTTTGATTAAGGCTTTGGGTGCTGGGAATGAAACTTTTTTAGTCTATAATCCAAATTTTGAAGTTTTTAAACAATTTGATATTGAACCTATAAATCTAGATTTGGTTGGTGTTAAATTTCATTAGATGTTTATAATAAAAAAATCTTCCAAAATATTATTTTTAGGTGAACATAGTGCTGTTTATGGCTTTCCAGTAATTGGTACTACGATACCTTTTTATATGTATTTAGTTTATACTTTTTCTACTTATTGGAGATATTTGGGGGAGCCTTCTTTCAAAATAGATGAAATAATATCCTTTATTAATAGAAACTTTAGTAAAGTTAGGCCTATTGAATTTTTAATATTTTCTCAAATTCCAGTTGGTTTGGGATTTGGTTCTTCTGCCAGTCTTAGTTTATGTTTTGCTGAATACATTGTAAGTCATGATGAATATAATGCTTATGATAAGATTTTATTAGCAAGAGAAATTGAAAACATTTTTCATGGTAAATCTTCTGGTATGGATATTTTACTTGTTGAATTAAATGGGACTTTTTATTTGGAAAATAAAAATGGTATTTTCAGTTATAAAAAAATAGAATTTTGTAATTTTTATTTTTTGGTTGGTGCTGTCAAAAGGGAATGTGAAACAAGTAAGATAATATCTGATTTAAATTATAAAATTTCTGTTGAGAATAGCCAATTTGATATTATTGAAAAGCTTGGTTATATTGTTGAGAATTCTTATGCTGCTTTTAAGAAACAAGATATTGATTTGTTAGCAAATAATGTTAATATTGCCAATAATTATTTAGATTCTTTAGGATTGTCTTCAAATATACTTAATTACATAATAGCAAGGGGAAGGGAGTTTAAGGCTGTTGCTGGAAAATTGAGTGGTGCTGGTAGAGGAGGGGCTTTTATTTTGCTTTTTAAAGATAAAAATGACGCTATGTTTTGTTTAGAGAAATTGGATAAGGATTTAAAGGAAAATAATATTAATTTAATTTTTAAACTTCACTTATTTAAGTCTTAGTAATGTTGAAATATTATATTTGAGATTAAATTAAGGGAACTAACACAATAATTTTGGGTCCAGAGGGACTCGAACCCCCGACATCCTGCTTGTAAGGCAGGCGCTCTGACCACCTGAGCTATAAACCCTTGAAGTATCAATAGAAATTATATAAGATAAACTTGATTTATGTCAAATTCTTTTACATTTTTCTCCAAAAAGAACCACAAATATATTTTTGTTATCTTTTGTGCGTAATACATACCCGCCTATTTTGCTTGTATCTTTATTTATTAGAGCTTCTTTGTGTTTTGGACTTTGAAGCCATGCATTAGTTACATCTTGAACTTCCATTTTTGCTGCTAAAATTTCTCTTATTCTGCAAAAATTTTTGTCATATTTGCTTACTCGTTGCATAGGAGTTGTTCCAAATAGTGTATGTGTTAATACGTCATTTTTATCTAAATTTATTGCATATTCTTTTGCTACAGTTTCAAGGGTTTTATCTACCTCTAGTTTTTTTAAATTTAAATTATCTCTTAATTTATGAATATCTGAGTAAAGAAAAGTTAAGTCTTTATTGGTGCCCATGAGTGCACATTGACTTGTAAGGAATAAAATAATGATAGGAATTTTTTTTTGCATAATAAACCTACTTATACTAAAATAATATAATTATAACATATATGTAATTATATTAAATAGGAGAATAATGTGGAAAATAATTTGGGTTATTTAGAAAAAGAAAATTCAGCTAAAATTCATTTAGCACTTCAGGAATTGTTAGCGGGCTTACATATTTTTTATGCTAATTTAAGAGGTATTCATTGGAATATTAAGGATATTAATTTTTTTGTGATACATAAAGAAACAGAAAAACTTTATGATTATGTTGCAGAGGTTATTGATATCATAGCTGAGAGATCTAGAGGACTTGGATATGATTCTGAATTTAGATGTTCTGAATTTATTAAGAAGTCGTTTATTAAAGAAATTACTTTAGATGTAAGTTCAAGTTTAATACCTTCAATTAAGAGTATTATTTGTAATTTAGGTGATATTATTAAGAATATGTCTAAGACAAGATGTTTTATTGATAGTACATCTGATTATGGGACAGCTAATATTTTAGATGATATTATTGTTTCTTTTGAAAAGTATTTATGGATGTACAAATCTTTATTGAATGGTTGTGCATGTGTATGTAATAACGAATAACATTGTAGTTAAAGACATTGATTATATGTTATGATGAAAATAATTTTTAATAATTATTTTTGTATGTCTTAGTTAGTCGTTAAATTATTATTTAATTGAATAAAGCTATAGCAAGATCTATAGCTTTTTGGTGTTTGAGGGCTTTATGGAAATTAGAAACATTGGAATTATGGCACATATTGATGCTGGCAAGACTACTACTACAGAGAGAATTATATATTATACTGGTAAAACTCATAAGCTAGGAGATGTTGATTCTGGAAATACTGTTACTGATTGGATGACTCAAGAACAAGATAGAGGTATTACAATTAGTTCTGCTGCTATTACTTGTTATTGGAAAAATTATCAAATAAATATTATTGATACTCCTGGACATGTTGATTTTACAGCTGAAGTTGAGAGGTCTCTTCGTGTTCTTGATGGGGGTATTGTGGTATTTAGTGCTGTTGATGGAATTCAGGCACAAACTGAAACAGTTTGGAAACAGGCATCAAAGTATGGTATCCCAAGGCTTGCTTATGTTAATAAAATGGATCGTGTAGGAGCTAATTTTTTTAAAGTAGTTGAGGATATAGAAAGTAAGTTTGGTATAGTGCCAGTTATTTTGCAAATTCCAATTGGAAGTGAGAGTTCATTTGAAGGCGTTATAGATATCATTCGTAATAAAGAATTACATTTTGAATTTAGAGATGGTAAACCTGTTGTTATTGAGGATATGGTTCGTGAAGAATTTGTTGAGACTGTTGAGGGCTTTAGAGAAAAGTTAATAAATTCTCTTAGTAATTTTAGTGAAAAGATTACTGAACTTTTTCTTGAGTATTCTGTTGTTGATGATTCTGTTATAATTGAAGAAATTCGAAGATGTACCATTGAGGGTCTTGTTATTCCTGTTTTGATGGGTACTAGTCTTAAAAATATTGGTATAGAACCTTTAATAGATGCTATTGTGGATTACCTTCCAAATCCTTTTGAAAAAAAAATTAATGCTCATTCTTTAAAAACAGATAGAAATATGTTGCTTGATCCTAGAGAAGAGAAAAAATTGTCTGCACTTGTGTTTAAGGTTCAATATTTTAGTGCAATTGCTGCCCATCTTTATTTTATTAGGGTATATTCAGGAGAATTGAATTCATCTAAAAAAGTTTTTAATGTTGCTAAGAATAAACGTGAAAAATTTACAAGAATTTTTCGGGTTTTTTCAAATAAGAATGAACAGATTGATGCAGTTAAGGCAGGTGATATTGGGGCGGTTATTGGACTTAAATATTCTATAACGGGTGATACTCTTGTTGAAGAGGGAAATGATATTATTCTTGAATCTTTAGTATTCCCAGAGCCAGTTGTTTTGATATCTATTGAACCTGAGAGAGCATCTGATGATACTAAACTTAAAGAGGTTCTTGAGATTATTGCCAAAGAGGATCCTACTTTTAGTTATAGGGAAGATAAAGAAACGGGACAATTATTGATATCTGGAATGGGTGAATTACATCTTGAGATTATTATTATGCGTATTAAAGATGATTTTAAACTTAATGTTTATACGGGTAAACCTCAAGTAAGTTATAGAGAAAGTTTAAGTTTAACAGTTAATGATATATTTGAATTTGTTAATATCTTTTCTGGTAAAGAGATTAATTTAAAAATAGGAATGATTTTAAGTCCTTTGTCAAGAGGTGAAGGAAATAAAATTGAGTTTGAGTGTGATGTTGAGCCTTTATTTAAAGCTGCTATATTCAGAGGTATTACTTCTTCTTTCTCGAGTGGTATTATTGGCTATCCGATTATTGATACTTTGGTTAAGATTATTTCATTAAATTATGATAAGGTTAAAATTAGTGAATCTGCCATGGAATCAATATCTGGATTTGCATTTAATGAGTTTTTCAGAAGAGCAAGTCCTATTAAACTTGAACCTATTATGATGTTAGAAATTAGGACTCCTATTGAATATACAGGGGATGTTGTCTCTACATTAAATGCTGTTGGGGGGATGATTCATTCTATTAGTAATATTGATGACTATGAAATAATACGCGCAGAGGCAGCTTTTGCAAAGCTTTTCGGATATACTTCTATTTTTAGAAGTTCTACTAAAGGTAGAGGAGTTTTTACTATGGAATTTTTATATTTTAAAGAAAAAGTAGAGTGATGTTTTTGAATTTTTTTACTTGAAATTTGTTTTTTTAAAATATGATATAAATTATTTTATGTTCTAATTTATCTTTTTTAGTTAGTTAATTGACTTGGATTTTATATTTTAATACCTTTGTGGATTATTTCAATAATTAAAAATATAGAATATTTTTTGTTATTAAAAGAGTATTTTTGTCTTTGAATGTTCTACTAGAATATTAAGGTGATTTTTTGATATTATGTCTTATTATTAATATTTTTTTATTTTAAAAATAAAGGAGGTTGTTTTATGCAGGGTGAGAATATGGTTTCAATTAGAGGTGGTAATAGAAAAAAGATACTCCTTAGTTTGAAGAATATGCAGTATTCAAGGACAGATCTGGCTCGTAAGTTATCATTGACAAATGCAGCTGTGACTATTCTTACTAATCATATGATAAAAGAGAATATTTTAGTTGAGGTTGGGTCAAAAGAATCAGATATTAAGAAGCATGGAAGGAAAGAAATACTTCTTGATATTAATAAAGATTTTGCATATTCAATGGGAGTGATTATTTCAAGTAATTATTTCCAGATAGGAATTGCTAATCTTAAATGTGAGGTTTTAATAAGTGAAACTTATTCTTTTGAACCACCAGTTAGTGCTTATGAGATATTAGAAAGAATTAAAGATCATATGATTGAAATTATTTGGAAGCATAATTTTTCAAGAGATAAATTTATTGGATTAGGTTTTAGTATTACTGGGATAATTAAGGATAAGGAATCTGGTATTGTTAATGATAGCCATGGTGCATGGATTGAGAAAGATGTTCCTGTGAAAGCTATATTAGAGGAATATTTTTCGCTTACTGTATACCTTGAAAGTTATGTAAAAAATCTTTCTCTTGCTGAATTTATGGGCAAGAATGTGGATAATATCATGTTTTTCGATTATACAGATACAGCTGAGCTTTCTATTTGGTCTGATGGTAATGTTTATTCTGGCTTTAATAATAAATCTGGTATGGTGAGTCATATGGTCATTGATTATGGAGGTGAGAAAAATTGTCCTACTTGTGGAAATAAGGGATGTGTTAATATGTTAATTTCTAATTTTGCACTGCAGCGTTTAATTTCGAAAGAATTTATGAATGGAGAGATTCCTGAGCTTTATGATAAGTATGAAAGTAGACTTAAAAAGGTTACAATATATGATATTTTTGCGCTTCATGATAAATATGATTTTATACATAAAATAATGGAGGATACAGTAAAATATTTGGCAATAGTTATTATTAATATTCAAAGGGTTCTTGATTTTAATTATTTAGTTCTTTATGGTCAAAGTTTTAAACTTAAGAGTTTTTTTGATTTACTTAAAGAGGAGATAAAAAGATTAAATAAAGAAAGTATAATATTAAAACTTAGCTCTCTAGATACTGAAGTATCTGTTGTTGGACCTGCTTCTAGTGTTATTTTTAATAAATTTTATTTGACAGGGGGAGATATTGATTAATATTTTCTTTTTTTGTATTGTATACTTTGTAGGATTTTTGCAAAAGAGGGTAACTTTTAGTGTTTGAAAATTTAAGTGCAGGCTTTAGAGACTTTGTAAAGTATGTTTCTGGGAAAGCTGTTATAAATGAAAAAAATATTGAAACAGCTATTGACACTATTAAGAATGCCTTAATTGAAGCTGATGTTAATTTAAGGGTTGTAAGACGTTTTGTAAATTCTGTTGTAGAAGAGGCAAAAGGAATTAAGGTTTTAAGAGGTGTTGATCCTAAGTCTCATTTTATTAAAATTGTTAATGATAAGCTTGTAAATTTTTTGGGAGATAAACATTCTGAGCTTCTTTTAAATCCCATTAATAAATTATCTTGTATTTTAATGCTTGGTCTTCAAGGTTCTGGGAAGACTACAACGTGTGCAAAACTTGCTATGAGGC
The DNA here is from genome assembly GCF_000500065.1 of Borrelia hispanica CRI. NCBI lineage: Bacteria > Pseudomonadati > Spirochaetota > Spirochaetia > Spirochaetales > Borreliaceae > Borrelia > Borrelia hispanica. The sequence continues at coordinate 213,736 of NZ_AYOU01000121.1, forward strand.
TTAAATCGGAGAATCGTAAAGTTCTTCTTGTTGCTGCAGATACATTTAGGGCCGCAGCAATTGAGCAATTGAAGGTTTTAGGTGCACAAATTGACATTTCTGTTTTTGTTCTTGAGAATGAAGATAGTCCTATTAAAGTTGTAAAAAAATCTATTGAATATGCTAGATCAGAGCTTTTTGATACTTTGATAATAGATACTAGAGGACGTCTTGAAGTTGAAGATTTATTGTTAAGAGAAATAATAGATATTAAAAATATTGTGGTTCCTACAGAGACAATATTAGTTGCAGATGCAATGACAGGTCAGGTTGCTGTAAATATTGCAAAAAAATTTAATGAGAGTGTAGGGATTACGGGTGTAATTTTTACGAAATTTGATTCTGATGCTAGGGGTGGTGCAATACTCTCGCTTAAGACTATTTGTGGAGCTCCTATTAAGTTTGTTGGGGTTGGTGAGAAACCCGAAGATCTTGATATTTTTTATCCAGATAGAGTTGCTTCACGAATTCTTGGTATGGGAGATGTTGTTACTCTTGTAGAGAGAGCTCAGAGTATTATAGATAAGGAAGAAGCTTTAAAACTTGAAGAAAAAGTTAGAAAAGCTAACTTTAATTTTGAAGATTATTTAAATCAATTTAAGTATATGCGTAATATGGGTGGGGTTTCTACTTTGATGGGAATGCTTCCTGGTGTGTCGTCAGAAGTGCTTGGTCGTAGTGTTAATGAGAGAGAACTTAAAAGGGAAGAAGCAATTATACTTTCTATGACTCAAAGAGAAAGGCGCAATCCTGTTATTTTAAATAATCCTTCAAGAAAGAAAAGAATAGCTTTAGGAAGTGGGACAACGCTTTTTGAAGTTAATAAACTTATTAAAAAATTTAGTCAAACAGTTTTAATGCTTAAAAAAATGAAAAATAAGAGCTTTCAAAACAAGATAGCATCTCTTTTTGGAGGTAAAGGAGGCATGGTAGATTGAGTGTTAGAATAAGATTAAAAAGGATGGGGGCAAAAAAGAGGCCTTATTATCGAATTGTAGTAATGGATTCTTCTTCGCCTAGAGATGGACGAGCTATTGAAGAGCTTGGGTATTATCATCCTGTTGAAAGGCAAAATCAAGTCAAAATAAATAAGAATAAATTTCAAGAGTGGATAGACAAAGGTGCTATTCCAAGTGATACGGTTAAGAGGATTTTAAATAAAAGTAATTTTAAAGTTGATAATTAGGAGGAACTAATGAAAGAGTACGGTAATGAAATTGAACTTATAGAATTTGTGGTAAAATCTCTTGTGGATAAAAAAGATGAGGTTAAATTGAATGTAGTTGAAGGTGAGAAATCAACTATTTTGGAGTTAAGAGTTTCTGCAAATGATGTTGGAAAAATAATTGGAAGAAGAGGTCGCATTGCAAGGGCTATTAGGACGCTTCTTAGTGCTTGTGCTGCAAAAACAAATAGGAGAGTTCAGTTAGAAATTTTGGACTAATTTATGTTTGTAAAAGGCATAATATTATCGTCTTATGGGATTAATGGATATGCTAAGGTTAAAAGCATATCCAATGGTTTTAGTGATTTTTTTTGTTTAAAAAATAGTAAATTAGTTTTAAAAAAAAATTTTTGTTCTTCAGTTGAAGTTACAGTTGAAGACGTATCTTTAAGGAATAATTCGTTATTATTAAAGTTTAGAGAATTTAATGCTCCTGAGCCCATTAAAGACTTAATTGGTTTTGAATTATGGGTAAGTGATGAACTTGCATCTAAATTAGAAAAAGATGAGTATTATTTTAGCGAGCTTATTGGGTATAGAGTAGTTAATGATGGGGTAGAAGTAGGAATTGTTGTATCTTTTTTTGAATCCTCAAAATCAGTTCTTCTTGAAATTAAGGTTGGAGATAGATTATTTTTTGTTCCTTTTTTAGATGTTTATCTTGGAGATATTAATAGGGAACTTAAAACTATTGAGCTTAAGGTATTAGAGCTCTTGCAATGAGAATTACAATTCTCTCTTTATTTCCTTCAATCATTACTCCATTTTTTGAAAATTCAATAATGAAAAAGGTTGTAGATAAGGGTATCATAAGTTATGAAGTCATATCTATTCGTGACTTTTCTAAAGATAAAAACAAAAGATGTGATGATGTCCCTTATGGTGGGGGTGCAGGTATGGTTTTAAAAGTACAACCTATTGTTGATGCTCTTGAATATGTAAATGCAAATTCAAAGACTACGATATTTGTAAGTCCGTCTGGATTGAAGTATACTCAAAAATTGGCTTATGACTTGTCAAAGAAGGATGAACTTGTTATAATTTGTGGGAGATATGAAGGGCTTGATCAACGTGTGATTGATTTGTATGTTGATCTTGAAATTTCAGTTGGAGATTATGTTTTGTCTTCAGGTGAAGTTGCAGCTCTTGTTATAATAGATAGTGTATATAGATTATTAGATGGTGTAATAAATCCTAGTTCTTTGTGTGAGGAATCTTTTAGTTTTGAGTCTGGTTTGCTTGAATATCCTCATTATACTAGGCCTTATGAATTTAGGAATTTGAAAGTTCCTGATGTGCTTTTATCGGGGCATCATGAAGAAATAAAGAAATGGCGATTTATTAAGTCAGTTGAAAAAACTAAAAAAAATAGATTTGATTTGTACCTTAAATATTTGGAAATGAGAGGAGAAAAAAATGATGGATTTGATAAGAAAAATTGAGGCTAAAGGAAAGAGAACAGAAAGTTTTGATTTTAGGGTAGGAGATACTATACGTGTTAGTTATAAAATCATAGAAGGAACTAATGAGAGAATTCAAAATTTTGAGGGTCTTGTTATATCTATTCAAAATAAAGGGATAGGTCAAACTTTTTTAGTGAGAAAAATTTCTTCAGGAATTGGAGTTGAAAAAATTTTTCCTATGCATTCACCTATTATCGAAAAAGTTCAGGTTTTAAAGAGAGGAAAAGTAAGACGAGCTAAGCTTTATTATATGCGAGATAGAATTGGTAAGGCTGCTATGAAAATAAAAGAACGTCTTGATGTTAAGAAACTTAAATAATGATCGTTTGAGGTTAAGAGTGGTTCTTTTTAAAAGTTGGATTGAAGTGTTTTGCTAAAGTGCTTGCTGTTTTTTATAATTTTCTGTTTAGTGTTAATTATACATTTTTGTTTTGGGATTTTTTTTATTTAAAAATGATAAATTTTTATTTTGTTATATAAAAAAGGTAATTTTATTATTCCTATTTCTTTTGGATTGGTAAAAGGTGATATTTTTATTTTTATAATTTAGAGATTAAAGGTCATTTTAAATGAATTTTTGTTTATTTTTTATTAACAAGAAAAAATAATTTGTGAGTTTGATAAATTTTGCTATAGTTTTAAATATAAAAATATATTTAGATTTTGATTTAAATGATATTATAGGAGATCCCAAGCCTCTCTTGTTTGTTGTGATGTAAGCTGATAAGATATATTAAATTCAGTTTAATAATTTAAAAAATTTTTATTGTGGAATAATGATTGTAAAGTGTCATTGATTTGGGGAGGTATAAATGTAAAAAAATAGCTTTTTATTAATTAAATATGATACGAAGTTTCCAAATTCTTTTGTTTTAATTAATGCCATGGGAAAATTTTATATAGAAGAGAAAACTTGCTAAGTGTGAGATAATTTTGTTGTAGGGAATTAATATTTATTTTAAAGTTTAGTGGAAGAATGTTAAGTTATGAATAATAGGCAAATTAAGACTCAATACAAGACTTTGATATTAAATTATTTTGTTACTAGAAAAAAATTGATAAGTATGCTAAATATAGCATTGAATTATATAGTTTTAATGATTAACATCATTTGGAATATTTGTTTGATATTCTTAAAGAGAAATATTACTCGTTTGTTTGACATTGATTGAAGGAGTTAATATTGAGGATGGGTAGAAGTAAGACCAGTGGGAATGATTTAGAGAGAGGAAGTAAATTTCCTTATTGGAAAATTAGAAAAGCACGATCTGAACTTAAGAAACAAAGTGCTTCTGTTTTAAGTAATAGTACTAACAATAATAAATCTGTGGGTTTTAATTCTAATGGACATAAAAATTATAAAGGTGATAGACAAAAAGGATTGGGAAAAGATCAAAGATCGCGCATAAAATTTAAAAAAATATGTCCTATTTGTGATAAGCAAATTAAAGATATTCTTTCTTGTATGTCCATGAAGTTTGATGGCGAAGATAAGCCTATACATTTTGATTGTGCTATTGATAGGTTGAAATCTGAAAGTCAGCTTTTAAAAAATGAAAGTTTGGTATATAAAGGTGTTGGCAAGTTTTTTGTTGTTGATAGGTCTGTTAGGGGAAATAATTTGTCTTTTAAAATCGTTAAGGAGATTGATTTTGAAAATTTAGAGAGTCGTCCTGATTGGCGACAAAAAATTCTTAATGATATGAATAAAGGATTTAAATTATATTAGTTATGAGAGCAGCATTATTTCCTGGTTCATTTGATCCTATTACATGGGGACATATTGATTTAGTAAAAAGAGCTTCGTTAATTTTTGATAGAGTAATTGTTCTTGTTGCTAATAATAGTAATAAGAGTTATTTGCTTAGTGATATTGAAAGATATGAACTTACTTTTGAGGTTATTATGTCTTTAGGATGGACAAAAATTTTTGTGGATAAATATGATGGAGTTGTTTTAGATTATGCTTTAAAGAATAATATTGGTTTTATTGTAAGAGGTGTTAGAGCGTTTCATGATTTTGAATTTGAATTTGAGAGATATGTTGTTAACAATAAGCTGAATTCTTCAATAGATACAGTATTTTTACCAAGTAGTGATAAATATTTATTCGTAAGATCAGATCTTGTTAAGGAATTGATAAAAAATAAGAATTTTAATCTTTCAAACTTTATTCCGGAGTTGGTACAAAAAAAGTTGAAATCTAAATTTATTGACAAATTATCTTGATAATATATATATTATTAAGATACGTTTGTTTATGTTTAAGGAGACAAAGATATGGCTGTTCCAAAATTTAAGCCTTCAAAGTCTAGAAGTAGGACGAGGCGCAGTATAAATATGAGGAAAAAAATTCCTCAATTTCAGGAATGTTCAAATTGCGGTAACCTTGCAATAAGGCATAGAATATGCGCAAAGTGTGGTTATTATCGAAATAGTCAATATTTAGAATTAGGATTATAGTTTGAACGAGGAATGTTTGTTTATGGATCAAAATGAGATTTTTAAAAAGGTTAGGTCTATTATATCCGAGCAGCTTGACAAGAAAGAAGATGAGATTACTATGGAATCTAGGTTTGTTGAAGATCTTGGTGCAGACAGTCTAGATATTTATGAGCTTTTATATTTACTTGAAGAAGCATTTGATGATAAAATTCCAGAAAATGAAGCTAGCGAGTTTGAGACTATAGGTGATGTTGTTGCTTTTATTGAAAAGAAGAAGGGTTAACTGTAATGGGTTCTTCAGTAGTGAAGTTGGATGTGGATCGAAAACAAAAGTTAAATGAGTTTTTAATGGGTTTGCATATTGATTTTAATGACATTTATTTGTTAAATATGTCTTTAAGTCATTCATCATATGCAAATGAATTTGATCAGAAATATGCTAATAATGAGAGATTGGAGTTTTTAGGAGATTCTGTTCTTAATCTTATTATTACAGATTATTTGTATAAATTTTATCCTGATAAGAGTGAAGGTGAGCTTAGTAAAGCTAGGTCTTATATTGTTAGTGAAGATTCTCTCTCTAGTATTGCTAGAGAACTTAATCTTGGTAATTATATTTTACTTGGTAGAGGTGAAGAAAATAATGATGGACGTAATAAGAAAGGCATTCTTGCAGATGCTATTGAAGCTTTTGTAGGTGCACTTTATCTTGATGGGGGCTTTTCAAAAGCCTCTACTTTTGTGGTAGAACTTTTTGAAGTACATATAAGGTTAATGTTTAATCGTGGTGATTTTAAAGATTATAAAAGTTTATTGCAAGAATATGTTCAAAAAAAATATAAAATTTCACCAAGTTATAAATTGGCTAAAGAGTTAGGTCCTGATCATAATAAGATTTTTTGTGTTGAACTTTATGTTAATGATAAATTTGTATCTAATGGAAAAGGAAAGTCTAAAAAAGAGGCTGAGATGATAGCAGCTGAAATGGCACTTAAAAATATTGTGAATATTGATCTTTAATTTTTTGAAGCAAAATTTCTTTCTTGTTTAATTTAGGCTCTATTAATACTTCATTAAGTAGATGATTGAGAATTTTACCAGTATTTTTGTTGGTTCTTAATTGGAACTTTTTAACATCGTTGCCATTTATTTGCAATTCTTTTAAAGATAACGGATCTCTTAATAGCTTATTGTTTTTAATCTTGTTTTTTATTAATTTAAACTTATTGTTTTTTCCTTTAAGAGCTTTATATATGTCAAGTGTTTCTTTATAATTTTCTCTGGTAGTTTTGCTTAAAAAAATTCTAATATGATGTAATTTTTTGGGATTTAATGTATGAATTGTGTTGATAGTTGTTTTATATAATAATATTAGTTTAATGTCTTTGTTTGAAAACTTGAGTAATTTTAAGTTTTGTTTTAAATTTGATATGTCTTGTTTTATAGTAAAAATAACTATTGCTTTTAAATAAAATTTATTTCTATGTAAAAGAGTAATTTTTTTTATTAATTTTTTGTTTATTTCTATGTTAAAAAAATATTTAAAAAAGTTTATTTTTTGTAAATATTTAATTCCCTTTGTTGGATTTTCTCCATCTAAAAGTTTAATAAATTCATTATTAATTCTTTCTTTTGATAGAAATAAAATATTGTTTTTTTTGTATTTCATGGAAATTAATGTATTTTTCTCAATTGTAAAATTAAGTGTGGATGCAAATCTTGCAGCTCTAAGGATTCTAAGAGCATCTTCTTCAAATCGTTTGTTTGGATCCCCTATACATTTTATTATCTTTTTATTAAGATCTTGTTGTCCATTGTAGTAATCTATTATTTCGAAGTTAAGTGTATGCATTGCGATTGCATTTATTGTGAAGTCTCGTCTTTTTAAGTCTTCCTTTAAATTTTTTGTAAATTTTATTTGCTTAGGAGATCGTTTATTGTCATAATCTATGTCTATTCTATAAGTTGTGATTTCAAAGATTTTTTTATTAAAGATTATACTTATTGTTCCATGTTTTATTCCTGTTTGTATATTTTTTGGAAATAATTTCATTATTTCTTTTGGAGTTGCATTTGTTGTAAAATCAAAATCATAAGGTATCTTTTTAAGAAGTAAGTCTCTTAATGCGCCTCCTACAAGGAAAAATTCATAGTTATGGTTATTAAAGATTTGACTAATTTTTATTATATCTTTAGTGTTATTACCTAGATTCATATAGAAATATATTATAGTTGAAATACTATTTTTTCTAAGGTTAAGATAAGGTTTTAGTTTATTCTTAAATATCATAAAATAATATTTGTTCGATTTATATTAAATATTTATAAATGGGGTTTTATGGACAAGAGTAATGTTAGTGTATATGATTCTATTGATAAGCTTTCAAAAGATTCAAGGGCTAAATTGATAAGAGAAATTAAAAAAAATTTAAGTTTAAATTCTTCGGTATTATCTTTAAATAGTTCTAATTATTTGGATTCAGATTCTGCTGTTCAAGTTGATGATTTTCTCTCTAAAAAATTTATGGAAGAATCTTTTTGGATAAGGATATGGATATATATTTTAAGTTTTTTTCAGAGAGATCGGACCAAAGAAGATGTGTATAAAATATATCTTCTCAAAAACTTAGAAAGGCGTGTTAATAGTATGTACAAAAATTCTGTAATAGATTTTAGAAAAGGTTATTTACGAGTAGGTTTTGTGGAAATGTTTTTTGAGTTTTATTGTCATTTGATAAAACTTAAAGGATATTTTAGGATGCTAGAGTCAGATAATATTGTTGAACAGGCAATGTTTGAGATTATTCAAGGTAAAATACCTAACTCTAAAAGCAAGATGGAAGATTTTTTAGAACCTGAAGAATATGAGCAATTTGTAAAAAAAGATAAAAGTCAAAAAGAGTTGGACGAGATTATTAAGATAAAGATTAATAATTATATTAATGCAATACCTTCGCAAATTTATGTGGTTGTAGAAGAGATGTTTGAATTTTTTTATATTTTAAATAGTGTTGCATTTTTTCCTTATAAATCTTTTTTTTCTTTCTTTGATATTGAACTTTTAGATGATAAGGATAATTTTGATATTGCTGATCTTGATAGGACAATTAGTACTAGCTTTGAGAGTGTTGATAAATATTTTAAGTGTTTTTGTGAGATTGTGCATACGTTAAGAGACATTGTAATAAATGAAGAGGTGTTAAAAATTATTATTAAGAATTATTTTTTGATAGTAAAATCAAATGAAAATGAGATTTTAAATGAAGAGAACCTTTTGAATGTCGATTCTATATTTAAGAATATGTTGGGTATTATGATGAAACTTATTAATTTGTCAAAAACCTTGCCTTATTTAGATGTTTTCAAAATTTATTATGAAAATCCGTTGTTAACACCAAAGAAATATATTCCTTGTTTTGATGTTCGAAGTTTTTATGAAAATATTTTATTTTTAAATGTTAGTGAACAACTTGTTGAGAATTATTCTAAATCCGTTACATCTATGGCAACTAAGGAACTTAAAAGTTTAATTAAAAATTATAATGTTATTATGAATTTAGATAAGATAATTTTTAAGGGACTAGATCTTGACTATTCATTTTTTAAAAAACTTTACTTTATGAATGAATTTTTTAAATGTATTTATGATGTGAGGATGATGGAAGTTCTTAAAACTGTAAACAATGTAGTACTTGCTCATAATACTGATTTGAGAAGTTTGTATATTAAGCTTGAGAGAGATATTAATGTATTGAGAAAAGAAATTTATGATTTGTATTTTGAGCTTAATTATCGAAATGGAGAGTATGAAAGTTATAATAGCGAAGAGTATAGCAGTGATGATTCTTATCGAGATAAAACTTTGGAGTGGTGTTTAAGGGAGGTTGAAACGATTAAAAGGTTAGTTTTTAAGTTTATATGTTGTTTTGTTGATCTTAAGGAAAAATATATTGCTCTTTTGGACAATAATAATGCTTTTATACAAAGTGCTCTTAATATATTTAATAAAGTATCAACAGAAGATAATGTTAAAATCAGTTTAAGTTATGTTATTGATAATAAGTTGCTTATCGTTAAGCAAGCTCTTTTTGTGCTTGAAAATTTATAGTTTATTATGAAAAATTATAAATCAAATGATTTGATGAAATTATCTTCAATTCTTATTAGGGTTTTGGTGATAGTTTTATTTCTTAATTCTATACTTAGTTTTTTTATGTTTTTAGCAGGTGCTTATAATGTTTTTATGCATTCTTTTCAAAAATTTTCTCTTGAATTTACAATTGTATTAAGTTCTGTTTCTTTTGGTCTTGAGATTACCCGCGCGATATTTTTTTATGTATTTAGAGGACGAAAAATTAAACATTTTGTTATTTTGATTTTGAGTTTTGTTATTTGTTTTTTTGCTTTTTTTATAAAAGTTTTTCTTGATAGGTAGTTAATTTATTTTAAACTTACTATTGACTAATGTATTTTATTTTTATAAACTAACCATTAGCTTTATTATGCCGACTTAGCTCAGTTGGTCCAGAGCTGCGGTCTTGTAAACCGCAGGTCGTCGGTTCGAATCCGACAGTCGGCTTTATGGGGCGGTACCGAAGTGGTTAACCGGGGCAGACTGTAAATCTGTTGGCTTTGCCTACGTGGGTTCGAATCCCACCCTCCCCACTTTAAAGGTTATATGATTTGTCTAAATGTTTTGGGAGGTCTTGTTTTGTCATTTAAAGTATGGCTTTAATGTTAAGGTTAATGCAACTTGAAGTATTTTGATATTCATTGTAGTAAAATTAGTTTATATTTATAATAGATTATATTTTGTAGGGATAATGTGTTTTTTGTTTCTTATTTAGTTGAAGGTATGTAGGCGTAATTTTCTTCTTTTAAAAGAGATTTTGTATTCTTATGGTAATAAAAAAGATTTTTATTTCCCTTTTTGTGTTGTTGCTTTTGTTATTCCTTTTTTTATCTTTCTTATATTTTTTAAATTCTTCTCCTCTTAAATCTGATTTGGTATATGAATTTGAAATTCAAAAGGGATGGGGGGTTAAAAAAATTGCTTGGGAGCTTAAGAGAAAGAATTTAATTAGATCTGCTAAGTTATTGATAGCAATTTCTTATTTTTTTGGTAGCGATAAAAACTTTAGAGAAGGCAAGTATTTGATTAATGGTTATTGTTCAACTTTTGATGTTTATAAAGAGTTTTTAAAAGGAAGACCTATACTTCCTATTAATATTACCATACCTGAAGGGTATACTGGTAGAAGAATAGCTTTAAAACTAAATGAATCAGGCATTATTAGCAATGTACAAAGTTTTATTGATTTAATCAATGATGTTAACTTTGTTAGTGAACTTGGACTTGATTATGATTCTGTTGAGGGATTTTTATTTCCAGATACTTATAAGTTTTATAAAGATATGGACATGAAAGAAATAATTCGAGTTTTTGTCAGCAACTTTTTTAACAAACTTTATTCTATTGGTATAGATTATAAATCTTATTCTAGTAAAGATCTTTATGATAAAGTTATTATTGCATCTATTGTTGAACGTGAATATAGAGTTAAAAATGAAGCACCAATAATGGCATCTGTTTTTTATAATAGAATAAAATCTAATATGGCATTACAATCTTGTGCTACAATTGAGTATATTATTACTGAAGAGTTAAATAAGCCTCATCCTACAAGAATTTATTTTTCAGATTTAGAGATTAATTCTCAATATAATACTTATATTAATAAAGGTTATCCTCCAGGGCCAATTGCTAATGCTGGAATTGTATCTTTAACAGCAGCCTTTTTTCCAGATAATACAAATTATTTGTTTTTTGTTATAAAAGATCCTAAAGTCGGGACACATAAGTTTTCTTCAGTTTATAGTGATCACATTTTAGCTGCAAATAGTTATATTCGTAATTTTATTACTAAGGATTAAATAAATATGGAATATGCTAAAATTATAGATTTAATTAAACAAAGAGTAGATATTGTTAATATAATAAGTGAACATGTTGTGTTGGTGAAATCAGGAGCTTTTTATAAAGGTCTTTGTCCTTTTCATGCTGAGAGAACACCTTCTTTTACTATAACCCCTTCTCAAGGACTTTTTTATTGTTTTGGATGTAAAAAAGGGGGAGATGTTGTTAAATTTTTAATGGATATTGAAAAGCTTGATTATCATGATGCTGTTAATTCTTTGTGCACTAAAATAGGAATTGAATATGACAGTGCTACAAGAAATATGGGGATTAAAAATAAACTCCATGATAAGACATTAATTTCAGAGATATATAATTTGAATGCTAAGTTAATTAAAGTTTTTGTATTTTTTTTAAATAATAATCAGGAAATTTTGAGTTATATTTTGCAAGAGAGGAGAATATCAAGAGAAATTGTTGATTTGTTTAATATTGGTTATTTACTATGTGATGTTGCGGGTAAGTCAAGTTTTTATGATTTTTTAGTCTCAAAAGGGTATTCTAATAGTATTTTAAGTAAGAGTGGTTTATTTGCTACTAGAAGAGAGAAGTTTTCAATTTTGTCTGGAAGATTAATTTTTCCAATTAAAGATTTTAAAGGGAATGTGGTAGGATTTGGAGGTAGAATTTTAGGTAAAAATAGTGGAGCTAAATACATTAATTTAAGTGAAACAAGAGTTTTTAAAAAAAGAGAGTTACTTTATGGGTTTTATGAAGGCCTTTCTATGATTAAGGAAACTAGATCCATAATTTTAACGGAAGGATATATCGATGTTCTTGCATTCTTTACAGCTGGTGTAAAGATAGCTGTTTCTACACTTGGTACTTCTTTTTCAACACAACATCTTGCTTTAATTAAGAGATATGCAGATAAAATAGTAATATGTTTTGATGATGATATGGCTGGACTTATAGCTACTTTTAAAGCATATCAAATTTGTTTGCCTTTTAATATTGATGTAAGTGTGATTAGAATGAAATATGGAGTTGATCCTGCAGATGTTTTAAAGAATAAGGGTGCTTCTGTTTTAAATAATATGATTAATGATAGTTGTGATGCTTTTGAATATCTTTTAGAAAAATATTCTCTTAAATATGATTTAAATAAAACTACAGATTTAAACAGTATGGTTAATTTGTTTATAAAGTTGATAGGTCTATCAAGTACTAATACACAAAGAGATCTTCTATTGTCAAAACTTGAGAGCAAATTGGGTGTTAAGTTGGAAACTTTAAGAAAAGATTATTATAGTATGAGAGAAAAGAATGCAATTGCTAGTTATAAGAAGAATGCATGTTCTTATGAGGTAAATACCTATGAGAGATATTTATTGGTTGCCTTATTGAAAGACTTTAATTATTTTACTATAATAAGGCGTAATATTAATGATAGTGACTTGTATGATGTTGATGTAAAAAAAATTTTTGTATGTTTTGAAAATTTGTTTGATAATAATAAGAGTTTTTCATTATTTAATTTAAAAGAATTATTAAAAAATAAACATGGTATTAGTGAAAATTTTTTTGAAAATATGTTACGAGTAGAGTTTGAAGTGGATGATGAGATGGTTAAGCAAATTTTGTTTGCAATTAAAAAGAGAAAAGTAGAAAATAGAATTTTGGCATTTAAAGAGATGATCAAAAATTATGTTTCGATAGATGCTAAAGCTCAGATAAGAGAATTGATGTTTTTAAATATGCAAAGAGAAAATCTGAGGATATATTTGAATGAATAGTGTAGATAATAAAGACTTGCAGGCTTTTAGGAAAAAAAATTCAAAATTAATAAAGACTATATTAAATTATTTGGGAGACAAGAAGGAAATTACTTTTGAAGACCTATCAACTTTTTTATCAGGAGATATGTTAGAGCCTGATAATATTGATTGTATTTATGGAATTCTTGAAAATGAGGGAATAGGTTTGATTAATGAAAAAATAGAGTCAGATATTTGTGATGTTGATGAACTTGATGAGGCAAGTAAGCTTGATAGTCAATGTATGATGTTAGATGATGCTATTCAGGTTGATGATGAACTTGATGATAAATTGGATGATTTTGATGATGAAGTTTTAGACAAAGAAGATTATAATTCAGGATACATTAAGAGTGGTTTATTAAAGGATAGTAATTCTGAGGATCCAATAAGACTTTACTTAAAAGAAATAGGAAAAGAATTTTTATTAACTGGAAATCAAGAGGTAGAACTTGCAAAACAAATGGATTCTGGGGAGAGTATAATTGAAAATATTCTTAAGAATGAAGGATTGGTTATAGAGAATTATTATAATTTGGTTAATGCTATTTATTCAAGAGTTGACAAAGAGGAATTTTTTAAAAAAGATAGAGAAAGGGAAAAAGATAATAATTTTGATTATTATAACAAAAAAAAAAGAATTACTTCATTTTATAAATCTTTATTAAAGCCATTTCAAGATCGTTTGGTCAAGTATGTTGAGAGAAAGCATAGATTATATGAACTTGGTGAGGATATTTTTGAAGAGAGTATTACTAATGAGAGATTACAGATAAAAGAACTTCTTAAGTCTATTCCTTTATATCAGGAAGAATTACGTTTGTTTTCAGATGATTATATTGATTCTGCTAGCAAGATCAAAGATTTAAAGAGACAACAGAAATCTATACTAGATAGATTGAAAATAGATAAGGTGCGAAATCTTAGAATTCTTGGTAGGGATTTGGCTATTCCTGAGAAGAGGGAGAGAATAGAAAAATCTTTAAATATTAGGGAAGATTTAATTAAGGAACAAATTACAGAAGCACAGCTTGCTCAAAAAGAACTTGAGAGGATTGAAATGTATTATGAATATCCAATGGATAAAATAATAAGTATGTCAGAAGAGATCCTTAAGGGTAAACAAATGATGCAGCATGCAAAGGATCAATTAATTAAAGCTAATTTGAGACTTGTTGTAAGTATTGCTAAAAAATATGCTAATAGAGGTTTACATTTCTTTGATCTTGTTCAAGAGGGTAATATTGGTCTAATTAAAGCGGTTGAAAAATTTGAGTATAAAAGAGGATTTAAGTTTTCTACTTATGCTACATGGTGGATTCGTCAAGCAATAACAAGATCCATATCAGATCAGGCACGTACCATTCGTGTACCTGTACATATGATTGAGCAGATAAATAGACTTAATAGGGAAACAAGATATTTAGTTCAGGTTTTAGGTAAAGATCCAACAGATGAAGAGTTATCAATGAGACTTGGTTGGGATCTCAAAAAAGTAAAAACCGTGAAGAATGTTTCAAGAGAACCTGTTTCGCTTGAAACACCAATTGGAGAAGAAGAGGATTCTGTGCTTAGTGATTTTATTGAAGATAAGGCTATCAAAAATCCAGCAAAGCATACATCTTTTGTTGTATTGCAGGATCAAATAAGGGCAGTTCTTGGGACTTTGCCAGAGAGAGAACAAGAAGTTGTTAAGATGAGATTTGGTCTTGAAGATGGATATTCTTTAACTCTTGAAGAAGTAGGATTACATTTTAATGTTACACGAGAGAGAATTAGACAAATTGAGTCTAAAGCTTTGAGAAGACTTAAGAATCCCAAAAAAACCCAAAAACTTAAAGATTATTTGGAAGATTTAAATTGAATAAGGAGGTCTTCGTGGAGAGTAATATTGATATATTGAAAAATCTTGAAGGTATATATAAGTCTAAATTTGAGCTTGAAGAACGCCAAAGAAATATTCCTAAATATTTACAAACTAAAAAAGTTCAAATTGATGGGCTTGTTGAGACTTTTGCCGAATTGCAATTACGATTTAAGGAATATCAAAAAGAAGATGCATCTTTAAAATTGGATATTCAAGATATTAATGTAAGAAAGAGCAAGGCTGAAGAGAAAATTGATAGTATTAAGACTCAAAGGGAATATGAGGCTCTTGAAAAAGAATTGCAAACCATTATTGATGATGAAGTTGCTATTAGAAAGAAAATGACACATATTACTGGGCTTAAGACTAAAGTAGACAGGGAAATAGCCGATGTTAAGAGTAAACTTGAGATTGAGCAAAATATTTATGCTGTTGAAAGTAATGATCTTGAAAATGAACTTTTAGAAATTGTCAAAAAACTTGATTCTATAAAAAGTGAAGAAGAAAAATATTCTTCTCGGATGGATGAGGACTTTTTATTTAAATTTCAAAGAATTATTCGCAATAAATCCAATGGAGTTGTACCTTTAATTGACAGTGTTTGTAAGGGTTGTCATATGATACTTCCTGTGGAATTTGCAAATAAGGTGAGGCGTGAACCGGATGATATTAAGTTTTGTCCTTATTGTAGTAGAATACTTTATTATCAGGATAAATTTGAAGTTGGGTTGGGAATGGTTCCTGGTGGTTTAGCAGATCTTATAGAATAGTATTTTAAATTTATGTGTGTTTTAAAGTTGATATCCAGTCATCGCTTAACATACTGTATTTCAGTATTTTGAGAGGAAAGTCCGAGCTCCAATAAGAGCATAATGCTAGGTAATGCCTAGGAGTTGAAAGACTTAAGATAGTGTCACAGAAAATTACCGCCTTAGGGTAAGGGTGAAAAGGTGAGGTAAGAGCTCACCGCTTATTTAGTGATAAATAAGGTCAAGACAAACCTCATTAGGAGCAAAATCAAGTAAACAAGCTTCCTTAGCTCTTGAGGGTATGCTTGTGGGTAGATTGCATGATTTTTTCAGTGATGGAAAAACAAGATAGATGATGACATAATACAGAACTCGGCTTATGGATGTCAACTTAAATTTTTTAGAGAATCTTTATGGGAATCAATTATTTGAAATTTATTTTTTATTTTGTTATAAGTTTATCACTTGTATTCTTTATTTTTTTTATTTTATCTTATTTAAAAGCTTTTTCTAATTCTTATTTAAAAGCAGGTCCTACCGAGGTAAATTTGCTTGTTTTGTGGGATAATAAGGAGTACAAAGAAATAATAGATTATGCTGAGAATGGTATTAAAGAAAATAAATTTGATTTTAATCTAAATTTACTTCTTGGATTTTCATATTTTTATTATTCTTTAATGTTAAATGATAGTTATTTAAAAAATCAATTTTTGGATAATGCAATAGAAAGATTAAGGTTTTTGATGTCTATTAATGATGATGTTCCTATGAGTTCACTTTATTATATTTTGGGAAAAGTTTATTCTCATAAGGGTGAGTATTATAGTGATCTTTCTGTTAAGTATTTAAATAAGGCTTTATATGCAAGTAGTTTTGATTTTGTAAATGTAAAAAAAGATATTTTTGAGTATTTGGGGTATTCTTATCAACTCTTAAGAGATTATAATTCTAGTTTAAAATTTTTTGAAAAGGCTTATAGAGAAAACAAATCTGATCTTATTCTTTGGAGTTTGGCATATGTTAATTATAAGGCAGGAGATATTGATAAGAGTATTGAATATATAAATAAATTTTTGGACGAAGAGCATGAATCATTAAAAGGAGATAAGCGAGATGATAATTTAGTGCAAAAGGTATATTTACTTTATGGAAATATTTATTTTGAGAGAAGTGCTTATGAGGATGCCTTTAATTGCTATGATAAAGTCTTGAAAATTAATAGTTTAAATCCTAATGTTTATGTTAAAATAGGAGACATATATAGAAAAAGAGATAAAGATTATCCTAAGGCTAGAAAATATTGGCGAGAAGCATTAAGCATTAATCCTTATTTAGAAGAAGCAAGGGAAAGGCTTAAAATTAGCCCGGAGGATTTTTAGAGGGAGCTTGATTTGAATTTTTTTAAATCTTTTTTGATAGATATTGGTATTGATCTTGGTACATGCAATACTTTGGTTTACATTAAGGATTATGGTGTCGTTATGAGTGAACCTTCGGTAGTTGCTATTGATGTTAATAAGAATAATAGGGTGGTAGCTGTTGGTCGTAATGCAAAGAAGATGCTTTGGAAAACCCCAGAGAATATTAAGGCAGTAAGACCACTTCGTGATGGTGTTATTGCTGATATTGAGAATACAGAAAAAATGATTCGATATTTTATAGGCCAGATTTTTTCTCGAAAAAAATTATTTTTTAAACCAAGGATGGTGATAGGAGTTCCAACTTGTATTACTGAAGTTGAGAGAAGGGCTGTAAAAGAAAGTGCAATGAATGCTGGTGCTCGTGAGGTTAAAGTTATTGAAGAATCTCTTGCAGCTGCTATTGGATCTGATATTCCTATTTTTGAGCCAACAGGTCATATGGTGTGTGATATTGGAGGAGGAACTACCGAAATATCAGTTATTTCTCTTGGTGGTATGGTGGTAAGTAGAGCTATTAGAACGGGTGGTGATGAATTTGATGAGAGTATCATTAAATATATGAGAAATGCTCATAATATTATTATTGGACAACAAACAGCCGAAAAATTAAAAATTAAAATAGGTAATGTTTATCCAGATACTCATAATTTAAAGATAGAGACAATCGATATTAAAGGTACGGATGCTGTTACGGGTCTTCCTAGGAAGCAAATTATTGATTCTATGGAAGTAAGAGAGTCTTTGCAAGAACCTATTAGTACCGTTGTTGATGAGGTTAAGCGAACTCTTGGGGCAACTCCTCCAGAACTTGCAACGGATATTGTTGAGCGTGGCATTATCTTAACAGGAGGTGGAGCTCTTCTTAAAGGACTTAGTAGGCTTTTATCAAAGGAAACAGGGGTTCCAGTTTATGTTGCGGATAATCCTCTTTTATCTGTAGCTGTTGGAGCTGGTCTATTTTATGATTATGCTAATAGAATAGATATTAGTAAAAATATATATAGTTTTATTAA
Organism: Borrelia hispanica CRI; assembly: GCF_000500065.1. NCBI lineage: Bacteria > Pseudomonadati > Spirochaetota > Spirochaetia > Spirochaetales > Borreliaceae > Borrelia > Borrelia hispanica. The sequence goes on from NZ_AYOU01000121.1 coordinate 231,692, forward strand.
TGAATGAATATGAAGTTTCTTGTTAATTTCAGGGATTTTATTAAGGTAATAACTGTATTAATATTTGCTACTATTCTTATGTTTTATGACACAAATGGTTCTAGGGTGAAGAAAAGAGATGATTTTTTTATTTTTACTTTAAATTCATATATTCAAAGGAATATGTATGAATTTTTTAATTTTGTCTCTAGTATTTTTAAAGCAATAAATGAATATAAAGATTATGGTGAGACAATAGAAGCTTATAAAAAGCGAATACAACAACTTGAGATAGTTATTCAGAATGTTCAGGTCTTAAGACAAGAAAATTCTAGACTTAAAGAACAACTTGAATTTTATTCTGAACATTCTAATGATTTTATTTCAGCCGAGATAATTTATCTAAATTATGCAAATATTTCATCTTTAATGGCAATTAATAAAGGTTATAATGATGGCGTTCAAAAAGATATGATAGCTGTTGCTTATCAAGATGGATTTAGTGGTCTTGTTGGTAAAGTTGTTAAAGTTTATGCAAATACTTCAAGAATCTTACCTTTAACCAGTTATGAAAATTTTGTTTCTGCTAGAATTCAAAATAGTAAATTTATAGGTCTTGTTGAAGGTAAGGGATATGGTGAGGTGCTTGAGATGAATTATGTTAATAAATTGGCTGAAAATTTTTTAAAGGTTGGGGATTCTGTTGTTACAGCTGGTTTTAGTGATTACCCTGGTGGCATTTATATAGGTAGGATTACTCATTTTGATGTTCTTGAATATAATTCGCTTTTAAGTATTAAAATTGAACCCATAATAATTTTAGATAAATTAGAATATGTGTTTTTGATTAAGGGTGATGAGAGGATGAAAAATTGATATCTTTTATATTGTATTATATTATTAGTGTACTTTTGGGACAAGTTTTTCAGTATTATTGTGATATAGGTTTTTCTTTTTCAGTAGATATATTTTTAATCATTTTAATTTTTAATTCTTTAAATTTTGCTTTTAATGTAGGTTTGATTTCAAGTATTTTACATGGTTTTATTATGGAATATTTTAATGGATTGCCACTTGGTTTTTTTGTATTTTGTTATGTTTTAGTATTTTATCTTCTCTATAAAATCAAGATAGTTGTTCCAAAGAGTATGTTTAGTGTAACAATGTTTTTTATTTTTTCAAAATTTATTATTTGGTTTGTAGCAATGATTTTTGCAGATTTTATTGATCTTAAAGGCTTTAATTATTCAATATTTGATCTAAATCTTATTATCAATATAGTATTTTTAAATTTTTTGTATCCAATTTTAAATTATTTCACAAGGAGCTTTTATACTATTAGGGAGGAATATTAATTAAAATGAAACTTGTTTCGGGTAGCAGATATAGGTTTGGAATGTTTCTTCTATCTTTCGTTTTTTTTTCTTACCTTTTTACTTTATTTAAGATGCAGATTGGAAAACATTTGTTTTATGATAGGGAAGCAACAGTTCTTTTATCTAGGGTTGAAAAGGTTAGTGCTTCAAGAGGTGAAATCTTAGATTCAAATTTTAATGTTCTTGCCAATAATCTTACCGTTTTTGTTTTAAAGATTAGCTTGGAACAATATTATGGTATGTCTGTTAAAGATAGAGATGAAATGTTAAATTTTTTGTCAGATATTTTAGGTATTGAGAAGGAACCTATTCTTTCTAAAATTGAAGCTACTCGAGGGTATTTAAAGGATGTAGAAATAATTGAACTTAATCCAGAAATGTTATTTAGAATTGCTGAGAAGAGAAGTTATTATCCTGCTCTTTTGTGGACATATTCATTTAAAAGGAATTATTTGGTAGATGATTCTTATTCTCATCCTATTGGATATGTTGGCAAAATTAATCAAAGAGAATTACGTGCTTTTTATAATGTTAAAGGATATGATAACAATTCTACAATAGGGAAATTAGGAGTTGAGCAAATTTATGATAGTTATATTAGAGGAAAAGAAGGGTTAATTAAATATAGAGTAGATTCTAGAGAAAGGAAAATAGATAGTGGTTCTATTATCGAACATATGATACCTGGTCATAATATTGTTTTAAATATTAATAAAGATATTCAGATACTTGCTAAGAATACTTTAGGTAAGAGATATGGAACTGTAGTTGTATTAAAACCCTCAACAGGAGGTGTTATGGCATTGCATAATTATCCTTATTATTCAATGAATGATGTTTATAATAAACATTCTAGAGAAGATTATTCGTTTTTAAATAGAGCAATCCAGTCGGTTTATCCACCCGCATCTATTTTTAAGTTGGTTATGGCTACGGCTTTGTTAGAAGAACAAGTTTTGGATAAAAATAAAAAACTCCATTGTCAGGGCTATTTTAGGGTAGGAAATAGAATATTTCATTGTTGGAATCGTGTTGGACATGGTTATGTTGATTTAGAGCATGCTGTTGCTCATTCATGTAATGTTTATTTTTATATGGTGGGACTTAAATATCTTGGTGTTGAGAGAATAGTGAAATATGCAAAAGAATATGGTTTTGGAGAAAAAACAGGGATTGATTTACCAAATGAAGTGTCTGGGCTTCTTCCAAGTCCAGAGTGGAAAGAGAAAACTTTCAGTCAACCTTGGGTAGGAGGTGATACTGTTAATTTTTCAATAGGTCAAGGCTTTTTAAATGCTACTCCTATTCAGATTGTCAATATGGTGGCTATGATTGCCAATGAAGGTGTTATTTATAAGCCAAGAATTGTTAGTAAAATTTTAAATGGTAATACTAATGAAGTCATTCTTGAAAATGTTCCTGAACTTCTTAGAAAAACAAATATTATTAGTAAACGTACTTTTAGACTTTTGAAAAAATATATGAGACATGTTGTAACTTATGGTACTGCTAAAAATTCGGTTCTAACAAAAGCTGTTGAGGTTATAGGCAAGACAGGTACGGGACAAACGGGTGTTATTGGAGTTGAAAATAGTTCTTTTGTTGGTCTTGCTCCTTATAATGAAGTATCTAGTAAACAAATTATTATTTTTAGTTTTGTTGAGGGAAGAAGTAATGCAGGTATGTGGCCTGCTAAATCTGTAGATTTAATGATGCAAGGAATTTTTGCTAAACAGAGTTATGAAGATATTCTTAGAGAATATAAACCATGGTATATTAGGTAAAATATGGCTGTTTTTAGAAAAAGTTATGATAGTTTGACATTATTTAGTTTAGCAATGATATCTTTTATTGGGGTTTTGCTTATATATTCTAGTGATTATACTTCTAATGGTTCTTTAATGAAAATAGAGTATATTAAACAGATTATATGGGTTATTGGTGGATTTTTTGTAATTTTTGTAGTAGGAAGGTATGATCTTAAGATCATACATGGTATGGTTTATCCTTTATATTTTTTGTTAGTTGTTTCTTTGATTTTTACTGCTATTTTTGGTATTACTGTTAATGGAGCTAAATCTTGGATTGGAATTTGGAAATTAGGTGGACAACCCTCAGAATTTGGGAAAATTATTGTTATTTTAACTCTTGCCAAATTTTATAGTAGTAAAAATGAATATCATAATTTCTTTGCTTTTGTTTTTGCATTTATGATACTTTTACCCGTTATTTTATTTGTATTTTTGCAGCCTGATTTTGGTACAGCTGTAGTTTATTTGAATATGTTTATCTTTATTTCTTTCTTTGCGGGTGTAGATATACACTATATTTTATATTTTACTTTAACAGGATTTTTATCATTTATTTTTGTAGTATTGCCTGTTTGGTATGAATATAAGGCGGATATGGGTAATACATTATATTTAATCTTTTCTAATAATTTTTATTTTAAAGTAGCTTTTTTGGTGTTGGCCTTGATATTTTTATCCTCTGTTGTAGGTTTTTTTATTTCAAAATATAACTTGAATATTAGGCTTATTTATTTTTATATATCATTTGTGAGTTCCATTTTGTTAATAGCAGCTTTTTGTTCTAAATTTCTGTCAAAATTTATGAAACCTTATCAAATTAAGAGGTTTTTAGTTTTCTTAGATCCAAATATTGATCTTAAAGGTGCTGGTTGGAATTTAAATCAGGTAAAGATTGCTATTGGTTCTGGCGGTATTTTGGGTAAGGGATTTTTAAAAGGTCCTTATACTCATGCAAATTATGTTCCGTCTCAAAGCACAGATTTTATTTTTTCAATTCTTGCTGAAGAATTTGGTTTTTTAGGCGTAAGTATTGTTTTAGTATTATTTTTTCTTATTTTTTTTAGGATTTTAATAATAATGGATAAAAGCAAAGATAGATATATGTCTTTAATTCTTGCTGGTGTATTGTGTCTTTTATTTTTTCATACTTCTTTTAATATTGGTATGTCTTTAGGTCTCTTACCAATTACAGGTATACCTTTGCCTTTTCTATCTTATGGTGGTTCGTCTACTATTACTTTCTTTTTGGCTATGGCTCTTTACTTTAATATTGAATCTATAGTAACTATGGACTGATAAATTTATATTCTTTTTATATTTTTTTCTTATTATTTTGTCTGTTTTTTTAATAAATTTTTTTGTATATTGTAATTGAGAAGATTTGTTGTTTATCTATGATTTTTTAAGTTGTGAATTTATTATAATGTTTTCATATTGCAAATCTTCAAGTTTATAAGGTGTTGTTATGGGTGAAAAATTAGATAAGGATAGTATTCTTTATAAGAAGAGACATTCGATTGCACATGTCATGGCAGAAGCTGTTCTTGAATTATTTCCAAATACTAAGATTGCTATAGGTCCTCCAATTAAAGATGGTTTTTATTATGATTTTGATTTTGAAAAGCACATTTCAGAAAATGATCTTTTATTAATAGAACAGAAAATGCGAGAAATTTTAAAGACAGGCAGTCCTTTTATAAGAGAAGTTATAACTAGAGAGCAGGCTTTAGTGCTTTTTAAAGATGAACCTTATAAGATAGATTTAATTCAAAATTTTGATGTTACAGATGAGATTACAATATATAAGAGTCATAATTTTACAGATCTTTGTAGAGGTCCTCATGTTGATAATATGAATAAGCTTGATCCAAAAGCATTTAAGTTAACTAGTATAGCTGGTGCTTATTGGCGTGGCGATGAAAAAAATAAAATGTTAAGTCGTATTTATGGAACTTTATGGAATAATGAAAAGGACTTAAAAGCATATCTTACATTGCAGGAAGAGATAAAAAAGAGAGATCATAGAAAGCTTGGTCGTGAACTTGATTTGTTTTCTGTTCATGAGGAGATAGGACCTGGTCTTATTTTTTTCCATCCACATGGTGCTAGAATAAGGGCTTTAATAGAGAATTTTTGGCGAGAAGAGCATTTTAAGAATGGTTATGATATACTTTTTACTCCTCATATTGGTAAATCTTGGATTTGGGAAACCTCTGGTCATTTAGATTTTTATAAAGAGAGTATGTTTGAAAAAATTGAAATGGATAGAAGTGATTATTATGTTAAGCCTATGAATTGTCCATTTCATATTGCAATTTATAATACTGATAAGCATTCTTATAGAGATTTGCCATTTAGGTGGGCTGAACTTGGTACTGTCTATCGTTATGAGAAGATAGGTGCGATTCATGGTACTATGCGTGTTAGAGGTTTTACTCAAGATGATGCACATATTATATGTACTTATGAGCAAGTAAATTTTGAAGTTAGAGAGGTTTTACGTTTTGCTATTGATATGTGGCATAAATTTGGATTTACAAATTTAAAGGCATATCTTTCAACAAAACCTGAAAAAGCTGTTGGAGATGATGATGATTGGAAAATGGCTGTTAAAGTTTTAGAGAAAACCTTGATTGATTTTAATATCGATTTTGATATTGATGAAGGCGGAGGAGCTTTTTATGGGCCCAAAATTGATCTTAAGATAATTGATTCTCTTGGAAGGGCGTGGCAAATGAGTACAATTCAATTTGATTTTAATCTTCCTGCAAGATTTAAGATGACTTATACTGCAGAAGACGGCAAGGAAAAGAGACCCTTTATGATTCATAGGGCGCTTCTTGGTTCTATTGAGAGATTTTTTGGGATTTTAGTGGAGCATTATGGTGGAGCATTTCCTGTATGGTTGGCTCCTCTTCAAGTTGTAATTATTCCTGTAAATAGCATTGTAGAAGAATATGCATTAGAAGTATTGTCTAGATTTCAAAATGAAGGAATTAGAATAAAATTTGATAATTATTGTAATATGAGGATGAATGCAAAAATTAGACAATATCAGTCAAAAAAAGTTCCATATATGTTTATTATTGGAGAGAGAGAAGTGGTAGAAGGAAAGATTTCAATTAGAACTAGAACAAATGAGCAAATTAATGGACTTGAGCTTAAAGAAGCTCTTGAATTTGTGAAGTTAAAGATAAGTAATAAGGAGATCTTATAGCTTGCATAGTAAAAAAATAATTACTCCAAATAAAATAACTTTTCTTAGAATTATATTATCTTTTGTTATTTTATTGATATTATGTTTTGAATATTTGTGGAATTCTTATTTAATTTTAATTTTAATTTGGCTTTTAATTATTTTTAATGAAATTACAGATATTATTGATGGATATATTGCTAGAAAATATGGTTTAGTTAGTAATGTAGGTAAAATTTTAGATCCCTATGCAGATGTGTTGCAACATTTAACATATTTTGTTTTTTTCTTTTATAAAGGTATTACTCCGTATTATTTTTTTGTGATATTTGTATATCGTGAACTTTCTGTTGGTGTTATTAGAAATTTAATTATTCAATTTAATATAATCCAGCAAGCCAGAATTTCAGGTAAAGTAAAATCGTTATTTTATGCTATTGCTGTATTTGCGAGTCTTTTGCTTTATACTTTTGACAAGTTAAAAATTATTACTTTTGTTGACAGTTTTATTAGTTCAATTTTAAATTTAACTTTTAGTTTTTCTTTTATTGTTTCAATAATATATGTTATTTCTGCTTTTATAACTATCATATCATTAATTGATTATGTCATGATATTTTTGGATCTTGGCAAGTATGAGAAGTAATTTATTATTAATATTTATTTGTTTGTTTATTAATTTTTATTCTTATGCTGATGTAAAGCAAATGTTGACCGAAGTTAAGCCTTTAACTATTTCAAGCAAAAATGGAAAAGGAAGCATTTATTTGAAAGTTGACAAGTCTTCTGATTATATTTTGACTTTTGATGTTGCTTTGGGGACAGATTTTGTATATATGGTATATGACGTTTTTAATAAAAAATATATAACAGATAAGATAAGAAAAAATGATGTTAAACTTGCATTGCAAAAGGATGTTCTTTATGCTGTAATTTATGTTACATCAGAGAATGTAAACATTAATTTTACTCTTAATGATTTAGATTTATCAATAATTGGTGAGAGTTCTTTAAAGGCCAAAATATCTAATATAAAAAAACAAAATAAAACTTTTTTATTAAGAGATTTGCCAAGTTTTAAGTTAAGTTCAAGGCTTAAAAAATATATTTTAAAAACCTATAAGCATAATATTTATATTGCGTATCAGGTTGAAGATGATGATACTATTAAAGTTGCTTCATTTATTGAAAATATTGGTTGGTTTGATATCAGTACTGCTGTTAATGATAATATTACCGATATTTCATGTTTTGATTTTGCGATTAATTCTAAAGGGGAATTATATATTGTATTTACTACTAAGAGTACCAGTGATTTTCCTAGTGAACTTATAGTTCGGAAATTTAATAGTCGAAAGTGGATTGATATTAGTCCTAAATTGAGAGAAAATGTTGGTTTTTTAGTAAATATTAGTGTTGATCATAAGGACAATTTGTATGTAGCTTATTTGAAAAAAATTGGTTATGAATATAAAGTCAATTTTATTGTAAATAGAGGATATGGAACTACTTGGAATAGTATTATAGATTCTAATGTGTTTAAAGGTACTGCTGATGTTGATGTCTTAAGTATTGGTGTTATTGCTGAACCTTTTTTAGGAATTTTTTACAATTATAAATTAAATGATTATGTGAATTCTGAATTTATTATTGATAGAGGAAAAACTTGGTCGAATGTGAATATACAATCTGTAAATATGGCAAATTCTGTTAGAATCTTATCTGATGTTAAATCAAATAAGATTATTTTAAGTTATGTAACAAAAGATAGACCTATTGTTAGTATATCTACTCTTCAATGTGATAAATGGCAAAATGTAAGTCCAAATATTAAAATTAAAGGGGTAGTTAGTGATATTTTGAAATATAGTAATGATTTGTTATTAACGTTTGAAGATGATAATAATGTGAGACTTATTTATTTGAATTCTGATAATTGGTATTTTTTAAATGAATCTGAAATTTTTCAAAAATCTGCTTGCAAACCTCAACTTGCACAATATCAAAAAAAAGGATTTGTATTGTCATGTTTAAGCTTAGATTTTAAAGTTTTATTTCTTAAGTTGATTAGATAATAATTCAAAGTATGATTTTTTTTCAATATTATTTTGTAGTTTAAAGTCTTCTATTGTTTTGTAAATTTCTTTCTTAGCAATACTTAATTCATTTTTATTGTCAATTATTTTTTCGATTTCTAGAAAGAATCCGAGATTTTGAATTTCGTTAACTTCTATATTTAAATTGTCTTTTTTATAGATTAGACTTTTTTTAATCTTTTTATATAAAATTTTAAAATCCAATTCTTTGATAAAGGATATAAAGTTATCTATTTTGTCTACTTGAAATTCAATTTCTTTGTTTATTTCTATATCTTTTTCTAAAGATTTAATTTTAAATGTTATAATTTTTTTTGAGATATTGGATTCTCTTATTCTAATGATTTTTTTTGAATTGGAATAATAAATATCATTTTTAATTTCTTCTTTAATAAATTGAAATTTTTGATTAGCTAATTTTACGATTTTTTTTACTCTGTTTTTTGGAATAAAAGCTTTTAGTTCAACTTCAAACATATATTAAAAATAATAAAATTATGGTAATATTTCAACATTCTGCTATTTTGATCATGATATCTTATATGTTTTGTTGTATTTTATTTTTATATGTTGAAAATTGAATTTAGTGATAGGTTTTTTCTTTTTAGTTATTTTATCTTAATTATGTTTGTAGGCTCTTTGTTATTGTTATTACCTATTGCTTGGAATGATGTTGAAAGTTTAAAATATATAGATGTTTTATTTACATCTGTATCTGCTGTTAGTATTACGGGGCTTGTGACTGTTAAGATGGAAAGTTTTTCTACTTTTGGTTTTATTGTAATAATGTTATTGATTCAGTTTGGTGGACTTGGTTTCATAACAATTACTACCTTTTATTTGCTTATTCCTAAACGTAAGTTAAAGTTAACTGATGTTCGAATAATCAAACAATATTCTCTTTCAAATATTGAATATAATCCTTTGAAAATTTTAAAAAATATACTTTTTGTGACTTTTTCAATTGAATTAATTGGAGGAATATTAATATTATTGTTTTTTAAAATTAGAGGTATTAATATTTCATTACTTGAGGCTTTATTTACTGCTGTTTCAGCTTTTTGTAATGCAGGGTTTTCTATGCATTCTGAGAGTATTTATGCATGGCGTGATGTTCCTGAAGCTATAATTGTTATTGCTATATTGATTATTTGTGGAGGACTGGGATTTATGGTGTATCGTGATGTTACTAATACTATGAAGTATCGTAAGAAATTATCCCTTCATGCTAAAATTGTTTTTACGCTTAGTTTTTTTTTGATTCTTTTTGGTGCAGTTGTATTTTTTTTCTCAGAAATTCATAAACTTAGAGATGGTTATTCACTTGGGACTTTAATATTTAATGCAATATTTTATTCAATAAGTACAAGAACAGCTGGTTTTAATTATCTTGACAATGCTCTTATTTCAAGTAGAACCCAAATGCTTTCTTTGCCATTTATGTTTATTGGTGGTGCTCCAGGTTCAACTGCTGGAGGAATAAAAATTACTACTTTTTTCTTAATTATTCTTGCAGTAATAAAATCTCAAGATGGTAATGGTTATATTATTGGTTCTTATAAAGTCTCAATTGATAGTATAAGATTTGCACTTTTATTTTTTGTAAGAGCTGTTTTTATTTTATGTTTTTCATTTTTTGTTCTTCTTGCTGCTGAGAGTGGTGGAAAATGGAGAGTCATTGATTTGGGATATGAGGTTTTTTCTGCTTTTGGTACTGTTGGTTTATCAGTTGGGGTTACACAAGATTTGTCATTTTTGGGTAAAGTAATTATAATTTTTACTATGTTTGCGGGTAGAATAGGGCTTTTTTCTATGGCAATTTTTGTTTCTAGAAATTCTCGTTTTGAAGAATTTACAAGACCAAGACAGGATATTTTGGTGGGTTAGAATAAAGTGAAAACATTTGTTATTATTGGTCTTAGTAATTTGGGAATTCATATTCTTGAAAATTTAAGTAAGCTTGATTGTCAAATAATTATTGTTGATACTTCAAAAGAATTGGTTGAAGAATATGATGTAATTGCTACAGAAAGTTTTATTTTAGATCAGTTTACTAAGAATGCATTAAAAAAAATTATTCCTGTAGATACTGATGCTGTTATTATTGATTTTGATAATGATCTTGGGAAAAGTGCTCTTGTTACTCATTATTGTAATCTTTTAGGTGTGAAGGAAATATGTGTTAAGACTGAAGATGGGGATGATGCTGAAATATTAAAAACTCTTGGTGCTACAAGAATTATATTTCCAAGCAAGGATGCTGCTCGAAGATTGACTCCATTGTTGGTATCTCCTAATCTTTCAACATATAGTATTGTTGGGCATGATATTATTGTTGCTGAGACAATTATTCCAAAAGAATACGTAGGTAAAACTTTACTTGAGGCTGATTTGAGAAGTGAGAAGGGTATTACTGTTATTGCTGTTAGAAATTTAAGTAATTCTAGATATGAACTTGTGGATGGAGATTATTTTTTCTTAAAGGATGATAAAATTGTGATTTGTGGCAAACCTGATAAGATTGAAAATTTTACAAATAATAAAGATTTGATTAAGGATTTAATATCAGTTTCTAAAACAGAAGATGCTGCTTATAAGGAAAGTTCTAAAAAATTAGGCTTTTTAAAATTTTTTGATTTTATGAAAAATTTTAATAAGGATAAGAAAAATAATTAATAGGATTTTAAGATGACTAAAATTATTCCTGTTGCAAGTGGAAAGGGAGGTGTTGGGAAAACATCTTTTGTTGCTAATATTGGTTATAAACTTGCACGTTTAGGTAAGACTGTGATACTTGTTGATCTTGACCTTGGAGGTTCTAATCTGCATACTTGTTTAGGTGTTAAGAATACTGGTGTTGGCATAGGTTCTTTTATTAATAAACAAGAAAAAGATTTTTCAAGTTTAGTTCTTAAAACTCCTTATAAAAAGCTTTATTTGGTTCCAGGAGATGCTCTTTATACGGGTACAGCCAATATACCTTTTTCTATCAAGAAGAGAATAATAGATTCTATTCAAAGAGAACTTGTTGCTGATTTCGTTTTTATAGATTTAGGGTCAGGTACGTCTTATAATACAGTGGATTTTTATTTATCATCTTATAGTGGCGTAATCATTACTGTTCCAGAAACTCCTTCAATTCTTAATGCTTATTCTTTTTTAAAAAATGCTCTCTATAGACTTCTATATTTAGGTTTTCCTCCAAAAAGTCCTGAACGAGAATATATTAGTAATTTTTTTAAAAATAAAATAGAAGGTACAAACGTTAAATTTAAAGATTTAGTTTTAGGTATTGAAGTTATATCTTTAAGTTCTTCACTTAAGGTCAAAAAGATGATGAATAGTTTTTATCCTAGAGTTGTATTAAATAGAATAGAGTCTAGCGAAGAAATAGCTATGTGTGAAAATTTAATAAATGTTGTTAAAAATAATATCAATATACCAGTTGAATTTATTGGTTTTATTCCCTTTGCAAAAAGTTTTAGAGCATCTGTTAATAATAGAATTCCATTTGTTGATTTTGATAGAAATTCGAAACTTAATAAATATTTTGAATTTATTGCGTGTAATTTAATTAAATCACCTGTTGAAGGTTCACCTTATATTTATGATGATATATACGATATGATTAAGGATCAAAGTCAATTTATTAGGAAATAATTAGATTATAATAATACTTGAAGGAGGGGTAATTTAATGTATAGGCTTAAGAATCAAAATTTGGGTTTTAATATAGAAAACCTAGGAGAATGTAAATATGATAATCCTTTAATTAATTTTTATGCTAATGAGAGTCATGTTCATTTTACTTCTGAAGAGAGTAAGATTAGATTTAATGTTTATAAAAATGAAGAGAGTTGGAATCAATATGAGGATGTTTTTTTAGAAAAGGCTGGACCTAGACGTAAAATTTATTTTGTCCCAAAACATGTTAAAGCCGCAATTACTACTTGTGGGGGTCTCTGTCCAGGTTTTAATGATGTGATTCGTTCAATTGTTAGAACTTTATGGAATGTATATGGAGTATATAATATTTATGGCGTTAAGTTTGGATATAAAGGACTTTTGTCAGAGTCTAATTTAAGTTTTGTTGATTTAAATCCTGATGTGGTTAATGATATTAATCAGCTTGGTGGTACAATACTTGGTTCATCAAGAGGAGGAATTCGACCTGTTGAAATAGTTGATACTTTAGAGAGAATGGGTATTAATATGCTTTTTAATATTGGTGGAGATGGTACACAAAAGGGTTCTATTTTAATTGCTGAAGAGATAGAGAGACGAAATTTAAAAGTTGCTGTTATAGGTATTCCTAAAACGGTAGATAATGATTTTATGTTTGTTCAAAAATCTTTTGGATTTGAAACGGCTGTAGAACAATCAGTTGCTGCTGTTGCTGGTGCGCATTTTGAGGCAAATAGTGCTTATAATGGAATAGGTCTTGTTAAAGTGATGGGTAGAGATTCTGGGTTTATTGCTGCTTATACTGCTCTATCTTCTAATGATGTTAATTTTTGTTTAATACCAGAATTAGATTTTGATATTGAGGGACCAAATGGACTTCTTGCACATCTTGAGAGACGGCTTTTAAAAAAAGAAAGTATGGATGAAATTCCTCATGCAGTTATATTGATAGCAGAAGGAGCAGGACAAAAATATTTTGATCCTGGTATTAGAAAGAAAGATGATTCTGGTAATTTACTGTATGAGGATATTGGACTTTATATTAAAGATAAAATCAATGAATATTTTAAATCTAAAGATATTCCTGTTAATCTTAAATATATTGATCCTAGTTATATTATTAGAAGTTCTCCAGCTAATGCTAGTGATTCTCTCTATTGTGCTCGTCTTGGTTCAAATGCTGTTCATGCTGCTATGGCTGGTAAAACGAAATTATTAATTAGTTTGTGGAGTACAAAATTTGTGCATGTTCCCATCAGAATGGCTGTCATTGCTAGGAATGAAGTTAATGTGAATGGTTCTTTCTGGAGGGATGTTCTTGCAAGCACTGGTCAGCCATTTAGTATGAAAAATTGACTAAAAAGTAATTTAAGTTTTTTTATTTATTTTGCTGCATTACCAGCAATATTTAATGCATCCCAAGTTTTGGAGAATGGTGGAGAATATGCAAAATCCATCATTCCAAGTTCATTTATTTTAAGTTTTGAATAAATAGCAAGGGATAATGCGTGCATTCTTAGTGCAGCTCCATTTTTTCCAATTATTTGTGCACCAAGAATTTCTTTTGTATCTTGATTATATATTAGCTTAATATATAAATCTTCTTGATTGGGATAATAGTTTGTATGGTTTTTGTCTTTGATAAATACTGTTTTATATTGGAGCCCAAGTTTTAATGCCATCTCTTCAGTAAGACCAGATCTAGCTGCTTCGAGTGATAAAACTTTAATAGATGCAGATCCCAATGTGCCTTTAAAAGGTACTCGTTTTCCTGCTAGGTTTTCACCAATGATTTTTCCCAATTTATTGGCTGTTGTTGCAAGAGGAATATAATCATTTTGATTGCTTATAATGTTATATATTGTGGCACAATCTCCTGCAGCAAAAATATTTTTTGCACTGGTTTCACCGTATTCGTTTACAATTATTGCACCGTTTTTTAATGTATCAAGTTGACCTTCTAAAAATTCAGTTGCTGGCTTGATGCCTGTAGAGAGTATTACAAGATCTGCTTTGTATTCAGATTTGTTTGTAATAATTCCTTCAACTTTGTCTTTTCCTATTAAACTTGTTACAAATTCATTTGTGTGAAGTAAAACATTATTTTTTATAAGCTCTTCTTCCATTATATTTGTGATTTCTTTGTCAAATGATTCTGTTAGTATTCGTTTATCCAATTGGATAATTCTGACATTTTTTTCTCGTGCTTTAGTAGCTTCTACCATTTCAATTCCAATATATCCAGCCCCAATTATTATTATGTTTTTTATTTCTTGTTGGTTTAAGAGTTCTCTGATTTCCTTGCCATCTTGCATATTTCTTAAAGTATAAAAATTTTTTAGTTTAATATTGTTAATTGGTGGAATTATAGGGTTTCCTCCAGTTGCAATCATCAATTTATCATAGGTATCATTGAATATTTCTTGTGTTTGAAGGTTTTTTACTTGGATAATGTTATTTTTGATATCTACTTTAATGACTTCGTGTTTAGTAAATACTGATATTCCATTCTGTTTAAATTGCTCAGGTGTCCTGGCTATCATATTGTTTGGTTCGTCAAAAAATTTTCCAATGAAATAAGGTAGTCCACAAGCACCAAAGGATGTGGTATTTGTTTTTTCATAAATAACTATATTTAATTCTTTGTTTATTCGTTTTGCTTTTGCTGCAGCGCTTGTTCCTGCTGCAGTTCCTCCAATAATTATTATTTTCATAAGAATTACCTTTTATTTAGTATTTTGATTATTATAAATGTTTTTGTCTAATTGATTAAGATTTTTGGCTGTTATGACCCCTGCAACCATTGAATCACTGACATTAACAGATGTTCGTCCCATATCGATTAAAGGTTCGATGGAAATGAATAAGCCAACTAGTGAAACAGGTAGATTCATTGATGAGAGAACCATTAAGGATGATATTGTTGCACCTCCTCCAGCTCCAGCTACTCCAAACGAGGTTATTATTATTATTCCTATGAGTTGTAGTAGAAATGAGGGATCTGTTGGATTTATTCCTTGTGTAGGTGCAATCATGATTGCTAGCATAGCAGGATGAAGTGCTGCGCAACCATTTTGTCCAATAGATGCCCCAAGTGCACTGGAGAGATTTGCAATTCCTTCACTAACTCCTAGTTTTTTAGTTTGCACTTCTACATTGACAGGTATTGTTGCTGCACTGGAACGCGATATAAATGCAAATGTTAGTACTGGCCATACTTTTTTAATAAAAGTTATTGGATTTAGTCTGTTAAATGCAATAATTGTCATGTGCATTAAGAGTGTAATACCTATAGCAACATAAGATGCAAGTGCAAATTTTCCAAGTTTCATTATGCTTATAAGATCACTTGTTGCTGATATTTTTGTGATCATTGCTAATATGGCATAAGGTGTTGATTTTAAGATTAAAGTTACTATTCCTAAAGTTAAATCTTGTGCTGTTGATATTATTTGTTTAAAAAAATCTATTGACTCTGGTTTTTTTTTGGCAACTCTTAGAGCAACAATCCCTACTAAAGCAGCAAATATTACTATTCCTATTGTTGAGTTTGGTCTTGTTCCTGCCATATCTGCAAATATATTGTCCGGAATGAGTTCTGATAGTTTTTGTGTCATTGGAGTTTGGTGTAAAACTTGAAGTTTGCGATCTAATTTTTGACCTTGCATGATTTCATCAACTCCAGATTGAAGTCCTTCTGCTGTTAATTTGAAAAAAATAGATATACAAATTCCAATTATTGCGGCAATTCCTGCTGTAAATATGAGTATAAATATTACTGATAAGCTCATTTTCCAAATATCTTGGCTATTTGTTAGTTTTATTATTGCAGATATTATTGATACTAGTATTAGTGGTATTACCATCATTTTAATGAGTCTTATATATCCGATTCCTATAATATTAGTCCATTGAATAGTTTCTTGTATTATTGTTGAGTTTGGTTCGTAACAATATTTTATGAGTGTACCAAATATTATTCCTAATCCTAGAGCTATTAATATTCTTTTCGTAAAAGAGATATGTTTTTTGCGTAAAAAGTATAAAAATCCTATTAATATAAGCATTATTGTAACATTTAATATTACATATGTTATTGTCATATTCATGATTTGGCCTCTTAGTTATAGATTTAAGATAATCATTTTTTTCTTAAAATAATATATCATAAGATTTAATTATTTTATCTTGTGAATTATCGTTCTTTAAAATTTTGTTAGCAATAATTTTGCCTAATTGAACTCCTTCTTGATCAAATGAATTTATATTTAGTAGAAATCCTTCAAACATTACTTTATTTTCGTAATGAGAGAGTATAGCACCTATTGTATAAGGAGTAAGCTCTTTAGAGTATATTAATGCAGAAGGTCTCTCTCCTTTAAAACTTTGATTTTGATTGATATTTTCTTTTCCAATAGCAAATGCAATTATTTGGGCTATTAGATTTGCTTTTAGTTTATCATTACTTGATGTTCCCTCTAAAGAAACATCTTGTTTTAATTGGGATTGACTAAATCCTATTAAATCCATTGGTACTATTTCTGTTCCTTGATGAAGCATTTGAAAGAATGAATGTTGCACATCTGTTCCAATTCCTCCCCAAATTATTCTGACTGTTTTATAGTCAATTTGTTCTCCAAATCTGTTTACGCTTTTTCCGTTGCTTTCCATTTCAAGTTGTTGTAAATGAAGATAAAAATTTTCCATTGCTTTTGAATATGCAATAATACAGTTACTGCTATAATTTAGTATATTGCTTTCATATATACTGATTATTGATGCTAGAAGGGGTGCATTTTCTCTTACATTTTTGTTTAGTGCTTGTTTGTCAACCTCATGAGCTCCTTTTAATATTTCTTTTGTAATATCTTCTGTAAAGCAAAGGGTTATTAGAGTAAGCCCTACAGCTGAGGTTGGTGAAAATCTTCCACCAATTGAATCATGCATCAAAAAGTATTCAAGGTATCCTTTTTCGAGTGCCAACATGCTTCCTTGTGATGTAATGATTATAATTTGTTTTTTATATTCTTCAATTCCATTATCTTTTAATTTTTTAATTAAGAATTGCATATTAGATGATGTTTCTAGTGTAGTTCCACTTTTTGATACTACAATAAATAGAGTTTCTTTAAGATTTATTTCACTTAAAACCTCTTCTGCTTCATCTGGGTCAACATTTGAAATAAAATATGCTTTCATTTTGCATAAATTTTTTTGTTTAGCATAGTTTTTAATTGTGGTGTATAGTGCTTTTGGCCCAAGACTTGAACCTCCAATACCAATTTGTACGACATTTTTAAAAGCCTTTCCATTTGTATTTTTAATCGTTCCATTTTGTATTTTTTTTGCAAATTCAAAAATTTTATGAAGTTCTCTTTCAAAAAATTCTCGCATATTTTCATTGTTATCTATAACTGTTGTGCCAAGTTGTCCTCTTGTTAAGTGATGTAAAACTTTTCTATTTTCACTAAGATTAATATGTGTTCCATTAATGATTTCTTTATACTTTTCTATTAGATGTGCTTCATCGCTTAAATTTTGAAATAACTTTAAATGAGTTTCATTGATTTGTTTTGTAGCATAGTTGTAATGTACGTGATTCCCTTCTATTTTGATGTCATATTCTTTAATTCTATTTTCATTTAATACTGTCTTTAGTTTTTCGGGATTCATTTGTTTTAATTCTTGAAAACTTTTAAGCTTATTAAGATCATTATAATGAATCATTAAGCATCCTCCAATAGTCTTTTTACGTATTTAAATTTAATTTTGTTTTTTTATTTTAAATATTTTTTTGATTTTTATTATTATTTTTTTTATCAATCTTATTATTGTGTTTTTTTCTGAATAATTTTTGAGTTCTTCTTCTCCTTCTTCTGCTTCACTTTTTGTAAATGATTTTCTGACATTATTTTCATCAAGTTCGATTTCAAGTAAGTTTTTTTTATCTTCTATTGGAATTACTTTGACATCGACCTCTTTATATCCAAGTTCTTTTAGTACTTGATATCTTCTAAAACCTGCCACTAGGTTTTTATTTTTATCTATTATTATAGGATAAATCAGACCATGTTTTTTAATGCTTTCTTTAAGAGTTGTTGTATCTCCTATATTTTTTCTGATTCGTTTTTTGATTTTTATTTGTTCTAAATCTATTAACATATTTTATTAATCCAATTGTATATTTTCTCCATTGACATCTTTATGTTCAATTTCATTATTTTGTTTTTCATCATTTACAATAGAATTTTTTTGAGGTTCTGTATTATTTGGCTTATCTGTAGTATTCGTACTATCATCTATATTGTTATTGTCATCTATTATTTTGTTGTTGGTGTCGTCTTCTGTTTTAGCATCTTGGGTATTATGTTCCATGTTTTCCTCTTTATTGTCATTTTCAAAATCTTCATTTTGTATATCCATATTAATATTATCATTAAATTTATCATTATTAATTGTATTAGTATTATTTTCAGGAATTTTTTCATTTTCTGTTTTATTGTGTTGGTAAAAATCGTTTGTAAGATATTCAAATTCGGTAGTATCGAAGTTTAGTTCATCATTGTCATTAATGTTGTCGATGCCATAAATATTGAATTCCATTTTATTTAAAAATTCAGATTTGTTTTCATAATATTTTGATTTTTCAAATGGTTGGCTTCCTGTAATGAATATTTCGTTTATTATTGTTTCATTAGGTACACCTTCTGGTAATAGACCTGTTTCTGATTGAACTTGTACATTAATTATTCCTTTGGGTCGTATAAATACCTTTTGGGGTAAGTTTTTATGATATTCTGCCATAAATTTACCCCAAGTAGGGCCAGCTAGTGCTGTTCCTGTGCCTGCAGTTCCCAATGAATATCCTTTTTTGTCAAAACCAACCCATATAGCCGTTGTTATATAAGGTGAATATCCTATTGTCCATCCGTCGGCCCAGTTTTGGGTTGTTCCTGATTTACCTACAATATCGGATTTAAAATTTTTGAGATTTGTGTATTTTTGATTTGATAGAGTGCCATATTGGATTGTTGATTTCATCATATCTGTCATAATGTAAGCAGTTTGAGGAGATACTATTTGCGCATTAGCACCTTTATTCTTGATTGATGTTAGTATTTCAGATTCTACATTTGCTATTACTTTTCCATTTCTATCTTCTATATATTTAATTCCGTATGGTTCTACTTCTTTTCCATTATTTCCTAAAATAGCAAATGCTCTTGCCATTTGTATTGGAGATGTTGATGTGACTCCAAGTGCAAGGGGATATACTTTGGGGAATATTTTATTTATTTCATTTTGATCTTTGATTCCTAGTAATTTAGCCGAATATTTAATTGCATTGTCGAAACCTAATTTATCAAGTATTCTAAGGGCGGGAATATTGAGAGATAAAGCGAGTGCTTTACGTGTTAAGACATTTCCTCGCCATTTTCCTCCATAATTTTCAGGGGCATACACCTCTCCTTCTTGATTAAAAAAGGCTACAGGAGAATCTGAGAGCATTGTTGCAGCTGTTATTTTTTTTAATTCAATAGCTGCTGAAAAATATAAAACTTTAAATGCGCTTCCAGGTTGAATTTTTGCTTGAGTTGCTCTATTAAATTCGCTTCCCTTTCTATATCCACTTCCTCCAACCATTGCTTTTATGGCTCCTGTTGTGGTGTCTAGTGATATTAATGCACCTTCTGGTTGCACAAGTAAGTTTGGATTTGTTTTATTGTTTATTGTGTAAGCTCTTGTTGCTTTGTCTATTTTATCAATGCCTAAAATTGCAGCAAAGCTTGCAAGAAGATCAATATTATCCTCATAAAATTTTCTTGTTTTTAATTTTGTGTATTGTCTGCCATTTATTCTAGTATTTCTTATGCCAAATAAATCGGATATTGTATCAATTATTGGTACTATTTCTGAATTTATTACTAATGTTTCAGATGATTTTGTAGAATTATACATTTTCCTTGCTTTTGTAATCATTTCTTGTGTAATTTCATTTGCATGTTTTTGTGCTTCAAGATCAAGTGTTGTATATATTGAGTATCCATCTTTGTATATATTTGCTTCTGATGGGAGGTATTTAGTTATTCGTTGTCTTACATATTCTGAAAAATAAGGAGCATGATCTTCTTTGTCAGATATAGCTGGTGTATCTGCCATACGAGTCCAGTCATAATTTTGCCAATATTCATTAAATTCTGATTCAGCTAATTCAGGGGTGATAATACCATGAGATACTACTTGATTTAATACAGCTCTTTGTATTTTCTTTGCGAATTTTGGATTGTAAAATGGTGAATAAAGTTTTGCATTTGGCAATTGTATAATCATTAAAACAGCTTCTGCGGTGTTAATATCTTTAACACTTTTATTGAAGAAAAATTTTGAAGCTGCTACTACGCCATAATTTCCATTTCCAAAATAGACTTTATTTAAGTATTTTTCAAGTATTTCATATTTTGATAATTTTTTTTCAAGCTGTATTGCCCACCAAACTTCATTTAATTTTCTTAAAATAGATCTTTTTGCTTGATTTGTGTAGAGTAGTTTTGCTAATTGTTGTGTTATAGTACTACCACCTGAGAAATATCTTCCAAGAACAATATTAAATGCAGCTCTTAAAATTCCCATTAATGAGAAGCCTCTGTGGAAAAAAAAGCTGAGATCTTCGCGTATTAAGAGTGTGTTTATTAAATTATTAGGCATTTCTCTTAAAGGTAATAATTCTCTGTTCTCATCAGATATAAATTGTGTTATGAGCTTACCATTGGTATCAAAAAGTTTTGATGGTATAGCAGGGTTTATATTTCCAAAATTTTTATCTTTTTGAATATTTATAGTTTCAACTATGGCAATTGATAAAAAAATGATTGAAAAACTGATAATAAAATAGGTAAAATAAACTAGCATGTTAGCTTTTTTGCTAAAATTGAGCCTTTTCAAATTGTATCCTTCTAACGTCTTTCAACGTAATTATACTATAAAATATGATAAACTTAACATTTTGCAAGTTGTTATTAATGTAAAAATATTGTTATAATGCCTTTTTATATGGGTTATTTTGATATTTAAGTTTTTTAAAATGTAAGTTGATTCGTTATGAGAATTTGGAAAGATTGGGACTTTATGTGTGGGTGTTGTTGTTTTTTAAAATAAACAGTAAAAATAATAAGAATTACAGATTAATACATTGAATGATGAATTATTTTTATGTTAGTGTTTTTTTGAAATTTTTATTTATAGAGTTGCTTTTTTGGAATAGATTTGATCTTTATATGTGTGTTGAATAAAGTGTGAACTATTGGTTGTATCTAATATTTTGGGATAGAATTATTTTAAAGTATATGCATAAATTAAAATTTTTGAATTGTATTGCTTTAAAGTTCCTGAATATCAATTTTAATATGTTTGTTAGATTTCAAAGGAGAGGTTTATGTTTTTTTCTAAAAAAATAAAAGATTATGAAGCTAAATATAGAGGTAAGGAAATTAAAATGAGTACTGAAATTAATAGTTTCCTTAATATTAAAAATTCTGTTGAAATAAAGGTTGGTACTTATGTGGTGGTTGGTGTTATTTATTCTATTTCTATGAGTTTTATTAAAATTATTTTGCAACAAGATGAAATTTTACCCGTCTTGGCACAAAATGGAAATTTAGGCAATATTAATATTAAGAGTTATGACAATAATGTTGTGGATAATTCTTTTTGTATTCCTTCTTTAATTGTTAAGTTGGTAAATACATCTTCTTATGCCATTCAAGATAAGGAATATAATTTGTTGACGCTAGAATTTATATCTTCTATGCCAGAAGAAATTTTAATTAAAATTGGGAAATTGCTTGATTTAAAGCTTGGTCAAAATCAAAGGATTCATGAGCGTATTATTATTGATAAAGAGTCTTTAAAAAAACTTAATCTTGCTTCTGATAAAGCTTTTGTTGAAGTTAATGGTATTAAGCATAAATGTTTGATTAAAGATATGTCTTATGGAGGTGCTCTTTTGATATCTTATTTTGATTATGAAAAATTGGAAGAGAGTAATACCGATTTGATTTTGAGTTTTGATGTTGCAGGTAAGAAAGTTTCTATTGTGGGGCAGGCAAGAAATTTAAGTGTTATTCAAACGCCCAATGGTAAAGTTTTAGCTATAGGTGTTGCATTTTGTGAAGAAAAAATTCCTCTTGACTATACAATGTTAATACATGATTATTTTAATTAGAGGATTTATGCTTAAGAATATTGTTTATGTTTCTCTTCCTGAGAATTTTACAAATCAGATTAAAGGTTTTGTATTTGATCCTAAGATATTATTGCCTGTTGAGGTTAGTGATATTGAGCACTTTTCTCAAGATGAACTTAGTTTTGAATCCATTATGTCTGCAATTCTTAAGATTTCTGCTTATGACCAAAATAATGTTAACTTTCCTTATTATAAGAAGCTTTTATTAGCTTTAAATCCAAATATTATTAATATTCTTATTAATGTTGGTCTTTCGAAGATTGATGAGGGAGATTATAATTTGGCTCTTGAAATTTTTTTGTCATTAAAAGGTGTTGAAGGTGAGAATGAGGTTATTCTTTTTAATTTAGCATTATTATATGAAAAAATGGCTGAAAATTTTTTAAGACTTGAGCAACATATGGATGCTATTAGCAGTAATCAAAATGCTTTAAATATTTATGAAAGACTATTAACACTTGATAGTATTAATGAAAATGTATTTGCAAATGCTGGTTTTTTTTTTGTTAAGCAATATAAATTAGATAGGGCTCAAGAATTACTGAGTCATTATTTAAAAATTTCTAGTAATTTAGGATTGAAGAATAAGGTAAATGAAATTTTAAATGTTATAGAGGTTCATAAAGATTTAGCTTTAAATCTTGAGAGAATATATGATTTGATAATTTTATCAAAAGAAGATGAAGCTATTTGTGAACTTATTAAACTATTAGAATATCATAAAGATTCCTGGAATGTTTGGTTCTTGCTTGGATGGGGGTATAGAAGAAAGGGATTTTACTTGCAGGCAAAAGATGCTTTTCTTAAAGTGTTATTTTTTGATTCTAATAATGTTGATGCTATGAATGAAATTTCAATTTGTTTAATGGAGTTGCTTAAGTTTGATGAGAGTCTTGAATATTTACTTAGAGCATTAAAACTTGAACCTGATAATATTAAAATTATTTCAAATCTTGGTATTCTTTATTTAAAGATGGAGCGTAAAAAAGAGGCTAGAGAATATTTTCAAATCATTCTTGAATATGATCCAAATGATCCTATTGCTCTTAAGTATTTGGAATTGTTAGAAAAATAATTTAAATTTATTCAGAAATAAATTTGTCTAGACTTGCTTTTTTGAGTCTGTTATTTATTGAATATCCAAGTTGATTATTATCTACAAATTCAGCAAGTATTTGTTTATGTGTTCTCTCAGATTCTACAAAAACTTTATAAATATTTTTTGCATATTCTTCTAATGTGTTAAATATACAGATGTGATTTGTATTCCAAAGCCTATTAAACCAATATGATTTAAAAGTATTTTTCATAATGAGTATTTTTGTATCTTGTCTTGATACATACTTTCTTATATTATCTTTTTGTCTGAATAAATAAACAGGTATGCGTGGTCTATAATGTTCCAATAAATTTCCTGGTGATTGGAGTATTTTTTTTCCCAATGAATATTCTACATTAAAGTTTCCATTAAGTTCTCTCTCTATCATTTCTTTTGTTATTGAGCCTGGTCTTAATATTGATACGTTGCTTTTAGCGTCAAAACTTATAACAGTTGATTCTATTCCAATTTTTGATACTCCATTTTTCTTAATGATTCCTTTAACAAGGCCATTAAGTTCCTTTATTGCCATTTCAAAATTAGTGGCACTGGGACGTTTTGATAAATTTGCTGATGGAGCTGCTATTGGAACTTTGCTCATTTTGATTAATTTGAGAGCTATAGGGTCTGAAGGTATTCTGACTGCTATGCTTTCAAGACCGCCATTTATTAATTTAGATATCTTACCCGCATTTTTTAATATGAATGTTATGGGACCTGGGGTAAATTTGTTCATTAAAATCATAGCACTATCTGGTATATATTCTACAAGTTCTTTTATTTTTTCTATTGATTCAACATGTACTATTAGGGGATTTGTAATAGGACGCTTTTTGACTATAAAGAGCATTCGTATAGCATTCTCATCATATGCATTAGCTCCAATGCCGTATACTGTTTCTGTGGGAAATACTACTAATTCTCCTGAATTAATGAATTTCGCTGCTTTTTCTATTTCAGTTTCTTTTATTATTTCTGTTTTCATTAATGTTACCTATTAAGGTTATCTTAGTATACTTATTAAATCAAAAAAATTGCAAATAAACAATTTAGGACAACTAATTAATTTTGTGTTATAAGTCTTATGCTTTATATTGTGATATGCAATATGATACAATGTGTAATTATGATAGGTTTATTTGGTCTTAGGTATGTTGACTTGAGATTTATATTTTTATTTTTGATTGTTGCTACTATGCAATTAAATAGTGCTACTGTAGGGCTTGCTTCGTGGTATGGAGAAGCTTTTCATGGTAAGACTACTGCTAATGGCGAGAAATTTGATATGACTGCTCTTACAGCGGCTCACAAAGAGCTTCCATTTAATAGTGTTGTAAGAGTTACCAATTTACTTAATAATAGAACTGTTGTTGTAAGAATTAATGACAGGGGACCTTTTAGAAAAGATAGGATAATTGATTTATCAAAATCTGCTGCTGAAAAGTTAGATTTTATAGGAATAGGTGTTGCTCCTGTAAAAATTGAAATATTAAAACAAGTTGATATAAAAAATATTGAAAACCAAAAATCTGAGAACAATCTTGATGTTAAAGATGTTCCTAAGAGTAATTCTAATAATGATGTTGTTGATTTAAAAACAGATAAAGGTGTTGTTGTGGGAAAGGAACATACTGAAGTTGCAGGTCAAATTTTAAATAATACAGATAAAGAGCCAGATTTTTACATACAAGTTGGTTCTTATAAGACTAAAGATTATGCTCAAAGGGCTTATAAGATTCTTGAAAAAGTTGGTCTTAATGTTTTTGTAAACTCACATGGACCTTTTTTTACAGTATTTATTCCTACTTATGCTGATGATGTACAAAAGAATGTTGAGCTCATTAAATCTACAGGATACAAAGACATTTTGGTGAGAAAGACTAAAATCCCAGGAAATAATATCCTTATGGATTAATATTTTGATCTGTTTTAAAAAATGTATTTATTGTATGTTTGATAGTTGTAAAGTTTGAGTAGTAAGTTTTGATTTTAGGTAATGATTTTAAAAATAATTTACCATAAGTTTTGTTGTAAATTCTTTTATCAAAACATACTATGATTCCATAATCTTTCGAGTCTCTAATTAGTCTTCCAAATCCTTGTTTAAATTTTATTATTGCTTGTGGTAATGTTTCTTTTATAAAAAAATTTTCATTTGTTTTTTTAGCCAATTCATTTTTTGCTATTAAGATTGGATCTGAAGGAGTTTGAAATGGCAGTTTGGGGATGATAATCATTGTTAATCGATCTCCTTTAATGTCAATTCCTTCCCAAAAATTTTTTATTCCTATAAGTACACTTTTTTGGGGTGATTTTTTGAATGAATTTATAAGTTCATTTTTTGGTAATTGTCCTTGTATGAAAATGTTTATGTCATTTTTAAATAAAAAATCTTTGATGTTTTGACTTATGTATTCTAAACTTTTAACCGAAGTTAGGAGAATTAGGGTTCCTCCTTTGTTTAATATCACAAGTTCTTTAATATATCTTATTGATTGATTTAAAAATCCTTCTTCATTGTTAGGATTTTCAATATCTGATGTAATTGTAAGTATTGATTGTTCTTGATAAGGAAACGGGTATGGTAAATTTTCCATTTCGATATGTTTATTACTTAAATTTAGCCCCGTTTGATTTAAAAAGTATGAAAATGATTGATTTATTATAAGAGTAGCTGATGTAAAAATTATTCTTTTTGTTCGTTGATACATGATTTTATTTAGTTCTGGACCTAAATAAATTTCTGATGTTTGAAATATAGGGATATTTTTTTTATTTTCTATCCAAAAACAAAGATTATCATCTTGATTTTCAGATATAAAATTTTGAATTAATAATTTTGTTTGATCTAAATTTTTAATTAATCTATTTAGTTCTATTTTTGCTGTTTTGTTTTCTATATTTTGTATTATTGATCTTATGGTTATTTGATAATTTTCTAGATGATAAATGATATTTTGTAGATATGTTTTAATACGTATATAAAAGTTTGTTTTATGTGTATCACTGGTAATTCTATAAGTTGATGGTAATTTTTCTTGTATGTTTATTATGTATTCTATGTTTTCAAAGTTTTGTATTGTTAAAATTTCAAAATCTTTCTTATAGATGTTATTTATATTTTGTCGTTTAATTATTTTATCTATTTTTATGAAAATTTGTTTTATTCCAGTTTTTGAAAAATTTTTATTAAATAAGCTTCTTGCAGCTTCTTCTAAATAGTGAGCCTCATCAACTATTATGTTTTTTATGCTAGGTAATATTAAATTAATATTTATGTTTTCTTCTTCAAAATTATTTTCATGATTTTCTTTTTCCATTAATATTTCGTTTCTTATATAAAGGTCGTTTAAGAGTAAATGGTGATTAGTTATAATGATATCGCATTCTAATATTTTATTTCTTGCTTTTTTAAAAAGACATTTGTTCTCATTAGGACAGGTGATTTCTGAGCATGTTTCAGGATTTGCTGATACTTCTTCCCAAATTTGTTCATCTATGAAATTAAGTTCATCTTTATCTCCTGTTTTTGTGTTTTTTGCCCAGTAGGTTAATGTTTCTAAATTTTTTTTATTTAGTGTATATGTTAAAAGGCTTTTCTTGAGTTCTTCGAGTCTTCTAAGGCAGATATAATTTCGCATTCCTTTAATTATGCCAAACTTAATCTTAAAAGGAATAATCTTCTTTAAGGATTTAATATCTTTTTTTATTAGTTGTTCTTGAAGGTTAATTGATGATGTTGAAATTATGACTTTTTCTTTTGTTTGGTGAATGAAATCAATAGCAGCAATGAGATATGCAAGACTTTTGCCAGTTCCTGTTGGTGCTTCAATGACTAAAAAGTTTTCATCCCTAAATGTTTGTTTTATTTTGTCTATCATTCTAAGTTGTGTATCTCGTCTTACAAATCCTTTGATATTTAGTTCTGCTTGTTGAAGTATATATTCACTTAAGTTCATTTATTCAGCATCCTTTTACTATTTTTACAAATTTTTATGTACTGTGATTAATTTTATTGTACAATTTAAAGTTTTTTATATTTTATATTATGATATTGCAAATTTGTTATTGTTGTTCATTTTCATAGGTAGTTTTAATATATTTTTATATATCATTTAGATTGTAAGTAAATTTTTATCATTGCTTTTGATTTTAAAATTTATGTTTAAGTCATTCCTTTACCATGTTATTTTCTTGTTATATTATTTATTTTATGACTTTTTTAAATAATATGAAGCGTCCCATTATGATTTTAGCTCCAATGGAAGATGTTACAGATACTGTTTTTAGAAATTTAGTTCATTTTATGGGAAATGGAAAGTATGGTCCTGATATTTATTTTACTGAATTTATTTCTGTAAAAGGACTTTTAAATAAATCAAAGAACTCAATACAACATATTTTGACAAAAAATGATGAGCTTAGTCGACCTTTGATTGCTCAAATTTGGGGTGATGACCCTGATAAGTTTGTGAAGGCAATAGAAATTTTGAGTAATTTGGGATTTTGGGGCATTGATCTTAATATGGGTTGTCCAAAGAAAAAAATAGTTAAAAAAGGTGTTTGTTCTGCTTTGATTAATAATAAGTCCTTAGCCCATGAAATAATTATTGCAAGTAAAGAGGCATGTTTAAAACATGGATTACCTCTTAGTGTTAAAACTAGACATGGTTTTTTTTGTTCTGAGGTTGAAGATTGGTTGGGTTTTTTACTTAAATTAGGTATTGATATGTTAACCGTGCATCCTAGGCTTGTTATTAATCAAAGTGAAGGGCCTATAGATGTTAATGTATTTGATGAACTTGTTAAATTAAGAAATGAAATTAATCCTTATGTAGTAATTATTGGAAATGGAGATGTTTTAAGTTTAAATCAGGCATATCAAATGATTAATAGGTATTCTATTGATGGGATAATGTTTGGTCGTGGAATATTAAAAAATTTAAACTTGTTTAGAATAGATGAGCCTAACTTTTTAAATAGTGATTTAAATTTTAGGTTAAATATATTAAAATTGCACATAACGGATTTTCATTCTACTTGGGGTATTACTAAAGATTTTAATAAACTTAAGAAGTATTTTAAAATTTATTTTAATGAAAATGAAATATGTAGTGAATATTTTTATAATATTATGAGCTCAAGTAATTATGATGAACTTTTTGAAAATCTAAATCGAATTAATGTTGTAGGAGATAAGCTTAAATAATGAGCGAAGAACTTTCAAGCAGTTACGATCCTAAAGTTTTTGAGGATAAAATTTATAAGAGATGGTTGGATAATGGTGTCTTTAGTCCTAATGATAAGATTGAATTAAAATTTAGCATGGTAGCACCTCCTCCAAATGTTACAGGTATTCTTCATATGGGACATGCTCTTAATTTTACTTTGCAAGATATTCTTGTTCGTTATAAAAGGATGAAGGGATTTAATACTCTTTGGCTTTTTGGTACAGATCATGCTGGAATTGCAACTCAGACAGTTTTTGAAAAACAACTTAGAGAAAGTGGCAAAAGTAAAGATGATTTTAGTCGTGAAGAATTTATTGAAGGAATTCTTGAATTAAAAAATAAGCATAGAAAAATAATTGTTAATCAGGTAGAAAAGCTTGGGGCTTCTTATGATCATTTGCGTGAGAGGTTTACTCTTGATGATGGACTTTCAAGGGCTGTTAATAAAGTTTTTATTGATTTATATAATAAGGGGCTAATTTATAAGGGAGAATATCTTGTAAATCTTGATCCTGGTTCTGGAAGTGTTGTGAGTGATGAAGAAGTTGAATATAAGGAAATTTTGGGTAAGATTTATTTTGTTAAATATTTATTGTGTGATGGTAGTTTTATTGAAGTTGCAACTACTAGACCTGAGACAATGTTTGGAGATGTAGCTATTGCTGTTAATCCCAATGATGAGAGATATAAATCTTTAATTGGGAGAGAGGTTATAGTTCCTATTGCAAATAGAAAAATTAAGATAATAGCTGATGATTATGTTGATATGGAATTTGGTAGTGGTGCTTTAAAAATAACGCCTGCTCATGATCCTAATGATTTTGATATTGCAAAAAGGCATAATCTTGCCAAGATAAATATTTTGAATAAGAATGCAAAGCTTAATGAAAATGTTCCAATTGAGTATCAAGGTTTAAGTGTTAGTGCAGCAAGAAGTAAAATAGAAAAAGATTTAATAGACAAAGGATTTTTAATAGATGTTAAAAATCATAAGCATCAGGTTGGGCATTGTCATAGATCTGGAGAAGTTATTGAACCTTATTTGTCAAATCAGTGGTTTGTAAGGATGAAACCGTTAGCCGATGCTGCTTTACAAGCATTAATTGATGGTAAGATTAGGTTTTATCCTAAAAAATGGGAAAATACATATAAACATTGGTTATCCAATATTAAAGATTGGTGTATATCTAGACAGTTGGTTTGGGGACATAGGATTCCTGCTTGGTATGATGTTCAGACAGGAGAGATTGTTGTTAGTGAATTTGATCCTTCATTGAGTGAGCGTTATAGTGGAAGAAGTTTTATTAGAGATTCAGATGTACTTGATACTTGGTTTTCTTCTTGGTTGTGGCCATTTTCTTCTCTTGGATGGCCAGATGTGACTTTTGATCTTAAAAATTATTATCCTACAACTACTTTAGTTACTGCTTATGACATAATATTTTTTTGGGTAGCAAGGATGGTAATGGCAGGAATTGAATTTATGGGAGAAGTTCCATTTAGAGATATATATATAACTCCTCTTTTAAGAGATAAAAAGGGACAAAAGATGTCAAAATCTTTAGGTAATGGTATAGATCCTCTAAAGATTATCGATCAGTATGGAAGTGATGCATTACGATTTACTCTTTCATTTTTGTCCGTACAAGGACAGGATTTGAACATTGACACTAAAGATTTTATGTTTGGGGCTAAATTTGCAAATAAAGTATTTAATGCATCTAAGTTTATTTTATCAAATTTAAAGGGTAGGTTAGTATTAGATAGTTTGGAATTTGATGACATTGATAAGTGGCTAATTACAAGGTTAAATTCAACTATTGCTGCTATAGATTGTTCATTTGAAAATTATAAGTATAATGAAGCTACAAAAGCGGTATATGAATTTTTTTGGAATGATTTTTGTGATTGGTATATTGAAATTAGTAAGATTAATTTATATAGTGATGATTTTGATTTACAGAATATAACTATTTCTAAATTAATTTTTTTCCTAAAAGAATCTTTACTTATTATGCATCCCTTTATTCCTTTTATTACCGAAGAAATTTATTCTAAGGTTATGTCGTTAAAAGATATATTGGCTTTGAAAAAGTATCCTGAATTTACAGTTCAAAGAGATTTTAGAGAAGAATTTCAGCAATTTAATTTATTTAAAGACTTTATTATTTCAATGAGAACTCTTAGAAGTGAATTTAATATAGTTCCTAATGTTAAGATTAATGTTGCTTTGAAATTTGATAATACTTTTCAGTCTGAAAAGTATTTTAAAAAAAATGAATATATTGCAAAAAAACTTATTAATTTTGATTGTATTTTTTACAATGAAAATTATGAAAATATGATAGGAGTTCCTAATGTTAATTTTGAGAGTTTTGCAGATATTAAAAATCTCATAGATACTGATAAAGAACTTACAAAACTTAGTAAACAATTAGAAAAATATGAAAAACTTAAAAATGTAACTCTTCAAAAGCTTGAGAATCAAAACTTTTTATCAAATGCTCCTGATGAGATTATTAATTTTGAGAAGTTAAAATTAGAAGAATTTGATTCTTTTATTGTGAGAATTAGTAATTATATTTCTAATTTAAAGAAATCTAATTACTAATTAGAATTTGTTTGTATTATTCTTTTTGTGCTACTAACATATGTCTTTTGTTATTAAATCCTTTTATTTTAAGATAATTAAAATTGGCAAGTTTTAATCCGTCTTTTACAATTCTTGCTGCAGAAAATGTTGAGAGTTTTGTTCCGGTTTTGCTTTTTTGTGAGATTATTGTAAATATTTCTTTGTTCCACATTCTAATATTTTTGCTTGGAGTAAATCCATCTAAAAACCAGTAATCTATGTACTTTGGTAATTCTTTAAGTTTGTCTTTAGCATCACCAATGAGAATTTTTAAATTAATATTATTTGATATTTGATATTTTATATTTTTTATTGGTATTTTTGGATATTTTTTAAGCATTATCTTGAAATATTGTATATCGTTATTAAAAAATTGTGATATTTTTTTTATTTGTTCTTTTTTTAATGGAAATTTTTCAATTGAGTAATAGTTAATTTTTGTTTTAATATTGTTTTCTATTAAATATTTTAAGAGGGCTATTAAATTTAGCCCTGTTCCAAATCCTAATTCTGCAATTTTTATGTTTTTGGCGGTTGCAAGTTCTTTTTCTAGTTTACATCCTTTAATAAATACGTAATTGCTCTCTTCAAGTCCATATTGAGGATCATAATAAATATCTTTAAATTTACTTGAATATATAGTCTTACCTTGGAATATTAATTTGTGAGTCATTTTTATAAATAAATTACAAGATAATAATTTAATCTCTCTAGGAGAGAATAAATTAAAAAATCCATTACTCTTAAAGACAATAACAGTAATGTTATATATATTAACCCTGAATTTTGTTTGACTAGTATAATAGGATGTAGCTACTAAATTTAAACATTGTTACCTTTAAAGAGAAACTAAATCATGATTTAGTTTCTCTTTTTTCTTATTCTTTTATTCTTCTATAATGGCTATTATTTCTTTTGCTTTTAGAATTAGGTGCTCTTTATCTTCAATCTTCACGGCAGCTCCAGCATATTTTTCATAAAGCACTGTGTCTCCGACTTTAACATTAATGTCTTCTTTGTTGGAGCCAATAGCCATAACTGTTCCAATATGTGTTTTCTCTTTTGCATTTTCTGGTATATATAATCCTGAAGTTGTTTTACTTTCGGCTTCTTTTATTTTTATTAAAACTCTATCAGCTAAAGGTTTAATATTTTTCATTTTCAAACATCTCCTTAATTTGATAATATAAATATACGAAAAAGTGAAGTGTTAAGTCAATATCTTTTAATAACACTTGAAAATTAGCTTTATTTTAAAGATAATTCTTTTAATAAAATGTCAAGTTTAGGTGGAAAAATAGTTTGATAAGAGTAAATAATTTAGAAGTTACATTTGGAGAGAGAGTTTTATTTCAAGATGTAAATATTAAGTTTTCTTCTGGAAATTGTTATGGAATAATAGGAGCTAATGGTGCAGGTAAGAGCACTTTTTTGAAAGTTTTGGGTGGCACGATTGAGCCTAGTAAGGGTGAAATATTAATTGCTAAGAATCAAAGAATGGCTGTTCTTGAACAAAATCAATTTGCATATGATGATTTTCAAGTTATTGATACTGTGATTATGGGGCATAAAAAGCTTTATTCTATTCAAAAAGAAAAAGATGAAATTTATGCAAAACTTGATTTTAATGATGAGGATGGCATTAGAGCAGGAGAACTTGAGGCAGAGTTTGCTGATCTTGGAGGTTATGAAGCAGAATCTAATGCTGCAGTTCTTTTAAGGGGGTTAGGTATAGATGAGTCTCTGCATTTTAGTTTAATGAGAGATGTTGAGGCGGCCTTAAAAGTGAGAATACTTTTAGCTCAGGCTCTTTTTGGTGATCCTGATATATTGCTTCTTGATGAGCCTACTAATAATCTTGATATTCAATCGATTAAGTGGTTGGAAGAATTTTTAATTAATTTTGAAAATACAGTTATTGTTGTCTCACATGATAGGCACTTTTTAAATCAAGTTTGTACTCATATTGTTGATATTGATTATGGAAAAATTCAAGTTTATCTTGGTAATTATGATTTTTGGTATGAAACTAGTCGAATACTTAATAAGCAATTGAAAGATGCTAAGAAAAGATCTGAAGAGAAAATAGCAGAACTTAAGACTTTTATTCAAAGATTTTCAAGTAATGCATCAAAATCTCGCCAAGCAACTTCAAGAAAAAAGTTGATTGAAAAAATTAAAGTTGAAGATTTAAAACCGTCTTCAAGAAAATTTCCTTATGTTAATTTTAAAATTGAACGGGATCTTGGCAAAAATGTTATCACAATTAAAAATTTAACCAAAGAATTTGAGGGACAATTTATTTTAAACAAATTTAGTATTGTCGTAGAACCTGGACAAAAGATTGTTTTTTTAGGTAGTCCAATTTCAGCAAGTTATCTTTTTGATATCATTACTAATGAAGACAGAGATTATAAGGGACATTATGAATGGGGTTCTACTGTTAATTTTGAGTATTTTAAAAAGGATAATGAAGAATATTTTAATGTAAATTTAAGTTTAATAGATTGGCTTAGACAATATTCTAAAGAAGGCGATGAGACTTATATTAGAGGGTTTTTGGGGAGGATGCTTTTTAGTCAAGATGAGGCTTTAAAGGGAGTTAATGTTCTCTCAGGAGGTGAAAAGGTAAGATGTATGCTTTCAAAGATAATGCTTAGTGGTGCTAATGTATTATTATTGGATCAACCAACTAATCATTTAGATCTAGAGGCAATTACATCTCTAAATACTGGACTTAAAGATTTTAAGGGAGTTGTTTTGTTTACATCTCATGATCATCAGTTTATTGATACAATTGCTAATAGAATTATTGAATTTACTCCTAATGGCATAATTGATCGTTTTATGACTTTTTCTGAGTATATTGAGGATGTCAAAGTTAAGGAATTGCGGGATAAACTTTATGAAGGACATTCCATATTGAAACTTTAATCACATTTTTGTTCATTACAGGATGTTTGTGATTTTGAAATTAAATTTTTGTATTTTAATTTTTTTTAGTGCTTATTTTTCTCTATTTGCAGATGTTAATCTTTATTTTCAAAGAGCTTTAACTGGGCAAGTTTTAGGAAATCCTATCCTTGATGAGAGACGTGATACTATTACTGTATTAACGAAGGATAGGTGGTTAATAACTTATACTATGTCTTTTGGTAAAAAGTATTCTTATAGGTTAGATAGAACTCCTTATCCCTTTTTATTAAAGGATTTTGGTAATGGGTATTATGTTATTACAGTACGTAATGAAGTTCAAAAAATCCGAAGAGGAAGACTTATATGGAAATATAATCTGGGTGTTTCTCCTATAAAAGCCCCTTCAATAGGTAATGGTTATATTTTAATTCCTACGGTTGATGGTAGAGTTATTGCTTTAAGACTTGGTGATGGTCATAAGGTTTTTGAGGTTGATATAGAAGGGCAAGCATTAACCTCATCTGTTGTTTTTGAAAATGGTAATTTTTATATTGTCAATGAAAATGATGAAATGTTTGCTTTTAATGTTAATGGAGAACAGATATGGAATATTTCGCTTATGTCCTCTCCTAGTGCATTGATGATCAGTACTGATAATAAAATAATTGTTGGATTGCAATCTGGAGAGATTGTCATTTATGATAGTGATTTTGGTGATGTATTAAATTCTGTTAGTTTAAATTATCCTATTAATTTTTTGTTTGAAAAATTTAATGGAGAGTATGTTGCAGTATCTGATATTGGTGTTTTTTTTAATTTAAGTAAAAATCTTGAAATTATGTTTTTCAAAAATTTATCTTTAAATATTAAAGAAGCTGTGCTTTACAATAATAAAAATCTTTGTCTTGTTATGAAATCAAATGGTGTTTTAGTTCTTGATGAATATTTTAGACCCGTTGATAGATATGATGATATGAAGGAGATATCCGGACTTGTGGCTAATGTTGGATTCATTGTTACTGGAGGATTTAATTGGATATTGACCACTTATTATTATCAATATAAAGATATGCTTGACATTATTGTTTGGAATCATACATTGGGTAATAGATATCATCAAAATAGAATAGATTTTAGAGAAAAATCTTTAATGGAACATGAAGATGTTTATTTGACCCTTGATGAAATGTTAAATTCTGCATATGACAAGGTTGCTTATCGTAAATTTTTAAGTATGCTTGATTCTATTTTAAAGAAATATGGTAGTTTTCCTAAAAGATATTTAAATTTATATAAAAAGGCTATTGATAATTGGCTTTCTCCAAAAGATGGAATTGATAGAATCTTTCAAAGAGGACAATTGTATAAATATTTTATGTATGTTGATGATATGTCCGCAATTAAGAGTTTTGTTAATGTTGCAATTCATGAGAAAGATATTAGCAATGTAATTCAGTTGATTAAAAATATTGCCAAATTTGAATATTATCATGATCAAGATGAACTTGTATATAATTATATTCAATATATAATATTGAATTATCAGGGTAATTTAGAGATAGCTTATGCTGTTCTTTTAAGCTTACGCAAGATAATTGTAAATTCTTCTGAAGAGAATCTTACAAAGTATAGAAGTAAATATCTAACTCTTTTGAAATTTATCAAGCGACAAAATTTTTCTGAAAAAATTAATGACTTTGCTAATGAAATTATTGCAATTCTTTAATTCATTTTGTTGCTAATTTTATGTTATCATGTATTGAATACATCTTGTATTGTGTTAAAATTGATGTTTTAATTTATACCGGTTTAGTTAATGATTAAGTTTATAATTTAACCAGGGGAGAATTTTATTATGAAAAGAATATGGGCACTTTCTAGTTTATTATTTGTTTTTTTAAATATTTTTACTTTTCATGCTAGAGAGGTTGATAAGAAAAAATTAAAAGATTTTATTAATATGGATCTTGAGTTTGTCAATTATCGAGGTCCTTATGATTCTACAGACACGTATCAACAGATATTGGGTATTGGTGAATTTTTGGCTAAAAATTTAGTTGATAATAAGGCTAACTATTACAATAAATATTATGTTAATAGGCATATTGATCGTGAAGATGAAAAAAGTAGTTCTGATGTTTTTGTTATTGGTTTAAATTCATCTCTTGATAGTATTTTAAATCTTAGAAGAATACTTACAGGATATTTGATGGAAGGTTTTAAATACAGTAAAGAAAGTGCAGAATTGCTTGCCAAGGCTATTACGATATATAATGCTGCTTATCGAGGTGATTTAGATTATTATAATAATGCTTATATTAATTCTTCTCTTACAGATTTAAATAAGCATAATGTAGGGCTTTCAAGAGTTTATAGTCAATGGGCTGGAAATACTCATATTTTTATTCCTCTCAAAAGAAATATTTTGTCAGGAGACATTGAATCAGATGTTGATCTTGATAAAATAGTTACGGAGAGAGTAGTAGCCTCTCTTTTAGGTGAAAATGAAGAAGTTGGTACAAATTTTGCAAGAGATTTAACAGATGTTCAAGATGAAATGCGTGATGTTGATCAGAAAAAAATTGATATTGAATCTAATACTTTAAAGAGTCTTGATGATGAATTGAATGAAACCATTGATAATCTGAGAGAACAACTTGAGAAAGCTACAGGTGATACTGAGAAAAAAGAAATTGAGAAACAAATTGATGATAAAGTGTTTGAAAGAGATGTTTTAAAAGGTAAAACAGAAGAACTTAAAAAGTCACAAAAAAAGTTAGATAGTTCTCAGGAAAAATTGGATAAGCAGAGGGGTATAGTAAAGGATAAGATACAAGAAAATATTGATAAGAGTAATAAAGATAAAAACTTACCAAAGCCTGGAGATATAACTTCTCCAAAAGTAGATGAAAAATTGCAATTAACCGAGACTATTGAAGATTTAGAAGAGCAACTCAATAAAGCTACTGATGATACTGAAAAGAAAGAAATTGAAAAAAAAATTGATGATAAGATAGTGCAAAGAGATGCTTTAGAGGATAATAGAGATGAGCGTAAAGAGGTAGATAATGGTAGCTTGGATAAACAAAAAGATCCAGTTAGGAATAGGTTGCAAAGAAATGTTGAGCGCAAAAATCAAAATAATAATTTGCCAAAGCCTAAAGCTATATCACAAAATAATGGAAAATCACAGTTATCTAAGGATTTAGCACAACAACTTAAGAAGGCTATTGATGATGCTGAGAAAAAAGAAATTGAGAAACAAATTGATAATAACATATTTCAAAGAGATGCTTTAGAGGATAATAGAGATGAGCGTAAAGAGGTAGATAATGGTAGCTTGGATAAACAAAAAGATCCAGTTAGGAATAGGTTGCAAAGAAATGTTGAGCGCAAAAATCAAAATAATAATTTGCCAAAGCCTAAAGTTACATCACAAAATGATGAAAAATTAAAATCAGTTGATGAATTGAAAAGACAACTTGAAAAAGCTACATCAGATATTCCAAAAAATTCTCCTAATATTGCAAATAAGCAATCTTTGCAAGAATTGACCGATAAGTCTTTAAATGCTAAAGAAAAATTGGTTCAATCTGAAGATGTGAATAAATTGTCCACTGAAGATAAGGACAAAACGCCTGTATTTTTGGAAATTTTAAATCCTAGTACTAATTTAGGTGTTCTTAGGTTAATTGATTCAGATAAAGAGAAATTAGATAAAAATTATCAGTACGGTATTAGGAGGTATGGGGTTTATGAGAGGAAAGATGATTTTGTTGCTATAAAACTTTGTTCAGGTATTGCAAAACTTCAATTACTTAGCAAATCAGAAAATTTAAAAGTTAAATCTCAAGCAGGTTTTGAATTGAGTAGGGATTCGTCTCTTTATGTTGATTCTGAAATGATTTTAGTAGTTGTTAAAGATAATAATGCTTGGAAATTAGCAAAGTTTTCTTCAAATGATTTGAGTAAATTTGTTCTTTCTGAAGATGAAGTTTTACCATTTACAAGTTTTACTGTTAATGCAGGTCATATTTATTTACAGGATGCGTCTAAGTCAATTATTACTTTAGATGTAAATACTTTGAAAAAAACAAATTAAATTCAATCATTTATTAAACAATATGTTTGTTAATGCAAGCAGGAAGGATAAAATTTTGTTCATTCTTGTAATGATGGAAAATCGGGACAGTGAGATTCGAACTCACGATCCCCTGCTCCCAAAGCAGGTGCCTTAGCCGCTAGGCCATGTCCCGAAAAATTACGCGCCAATTAGGACTTGAACCTAAAACCTACAGATTAGAAGTCTGTTGCTCTCTCCAATTGAGCTATTAGCGCCTTTGAGCCTAAAATTGAGTATACCATGTTGAAAAATCCTTGTCAAGAAAGATATTATTGCTTATCCTTTATTATGACTATACATATAATTTATAATTATTTTTATGGTTAATATTGATTTAATTGTAGATGAAACTTTATCTCGCTATCCTTATGTAAAACCTTTTTTAACTTTTAAAAATAATTACGAACTTTTAATAATGGTGATTTTGAGTGCAAGAACGACTGATAATATGGTTAATAAGATTGCACCTAAACTTTTTGATAAATATGGTGATTTTAAAAGTTTGGCATGTGCTGATTTAGTAGATGTTGAAAAATTAATTTATAAATTAGGATTTTATTCAAATAAATCTAAAAATATTATAAATTGTGCACGAATGATTTTAGAAGATTTTAATGGTATTATTCCAGATAATATTTTTGATCTTATATCTTTGCCAGGAGTAGGTAGGAAAACAGCCAATGTTATTCTTGGTGTTGTTTATAAAAAGCCAGCTATTATTGTAGATACTCATTTTAGTAGAGTTGTGATTAGACATGGAATTACTTTTGAGAAGACACCTTTAAAAATTGAATTAGATTTAAGAAATAGAATACCGGCTGATAAACAATATAGATTTTCTATGGCTATTAATAGGCATGGAAGAGATATTTGTACATCACGTAGTCAAAATTGTAAGAATTGTTTTTTAGAAAAATTTGCACCAAGACTTGTTTGATTATGATTTATGATGATATGAAAAATTTTGTGTGTTTTTTTAGTTTGAGACTTATTGATGTTAAGATAATGTTTATAGTTAATAATAT
Organism: Borrelia hispanica CRI; assembly: GCF_000500065.1. Taxonomy (NCBI): domain Bacteria; kingdom Pseudomonadati; phylum Spirochaetota; class Spirochaetia; order Spirochaetales; family Borreliaceae; genus Borrelia; species Borrelia hispanica. The sequence continues at coordinate 271,103 of NZ_AYOU01000121.1, forward strand.
TATTAGGGGATTTATCCATATCCAAACATATTCTTTTCCCATTTCTATATATCTTAAAAGTTCTCCAAGACTTGGATAATAGCTTTTGTTTTGTTGTTGTAAAAAATTTATTACTTCAAAAGTTGTTAGGCTTTTTGAGATTTGTAGAGGAATAATTGATGAAATTGATGAAAAAATTTCGGGAAATATGTGATATATTATTATTCTATATTGGCTTGCACCCATCATTTTACTTGCTTTTATATAATCAAGGTTTTTAATTAGTAGTGTGTTATTTCTTGTAATGAATGAAAATTTGATCCATCCGTGTACTATTGCTAGTATAAATGATACTTCTAGTATGTTGTAGTTTTTTTGTTTTGAAAAATAATAAAGAATTAACGTTAATATATAGAAAAATGGTATTGTTTGTAATGATTCTATTAATTTTGAAATTATCAAACAAGTTTTGAATTTGAGATTTCCGATTATTATTCCTACAAAAATTCCAATTATTGCAGAAATTGCTGCATAACTAAATGAAAGTAAAATAGAATTTCTAGTTGCTAATATTAATCTTGATAATATATCTCTACCCATTTTATCAGTTCCTAAAGGATTTGTATTTGTTGGTGCTTGCGGCAATTTGTTTGTTTGCTTAATATATATTTTATTTGGGTCTTTCTTATATATTGCAAATTTTGTATTTTCATTTATTAAATTAGGAATTATTATTAGAAATAAAATGAAAATACTCAATAATAAAATATATAATCTTTTAAATTTATTCATTATTCTAATATATCCTTATAAGGATTCATATTGTATGTTAATATATCTGTTATTAAATTTGTTATTAGCATAATGAATACTCCAACAAATAGTAAGTCTCTGTAAACTATATAATCGTTATTTTTTATTGCATTAATTGTTAAAGCTCCAATCCCATCAATTCCAAATGTTATCTCAATAAAAGAGGAACCAAAGAATGATGTTGTAAGGGTGGATCGTAGGTGTGTGATTAATGAAGTTAAAGAGGGAATTAATGCATGAAATGTTATTATTGAAAAATTTTTAATACCCCTTGATTTTGCACTTATTATATAAGGTTCAGATAAATTTTTTGTTAGGGATTGTTTAAAAATTACAGCGTTAAATATGAAAAATGAAAAAAACCATGCAAATCCACCTATTATCAGGTTTTTTTGATTTATGTTGAGGTAGTAAAGTAGAGTAATTACTAACATTATGATTAAGTTTCTTGGTAATGAATGTAAAAATAGCATTATATATTCTAAAATATTATTTAGAATTGTATTTTTTACAAAAAATGTCCATATAATAATAAAAAAAATGGCTATTAAGTAAGATAATATTAAACCTGGAATTGATATTGTTAATGTGTTTTTTATTTTACTAAAAATGACACTTATTGGTGATTTGCCTTTTATAAGAGGGGTATTATAGGTAGTTCTCCAGATTATTCCTTGATATTGGGTTTTATATACTATGTATAGAGATCCTGAGATGTGTTTGGCAAAATAATCTTTACTTAATGGAGTATTTGGATCAAAATCATATATTAACTTGTAGCTTTCAATACTTTTAATTAATCCGATATATTCCAAATAGTCTTTAAATACATTTGTTTTTATAAATGGAACATTTGGACGATTATTTGAAAATGCATTTAATATTGATATACAAAAAAATGTTGACATAATGACGTTAATCGCCATATATAATACATTTTTTATGATAAATATAGCTGTAGTTTACCTCCCTTTATTAAGAATTTTTATTTTTTCAAAATAACTGAGTAAAAAATAAGATATCAGTGAAAATATTATTGATATTAAGTAAAAATTTTTGTCTATGTTTGTATTGTTTGATGTTTGTTTTATGTTTAATATATTGCCTTGGTAATAATTTTCATCTTCATCAGAATTTTTTATGATAATTGAATTTTGAGGATAATAACCTAGTTTGCTTGCTTCTCTTAAGATAGCTGGTTTCGATATTTGTAAGTTAATATATTTTGTTTTTAAATTTTTTTGTATCATTTTTAAGTTTTCAATATGATTTTTCATTATAATGAGATTGTTGTTTAATTTTTTATAGCTAATAATTCCTGTTTCTCCAAAAATTGGTGCTATCATGAAATAACTTATTACACCTACGTAAATGGAAAACATAATTTTTTTTATTAGGAACATATTATATTGTAATTATATCTTTAATATATTATATTTACAAGTATATAATTACAATATAATATATTCCATAGCATGTTATATTGTAATTATATGCTTGTTGAGTATGAGTATGTTGTCTTTGTTTAACTAAATTTGGAGAAAAATTTTTAATATGATAAGTCATAAGAATTCTTTCTTTATTAAAGAAGGCCCTAAAAAAGTTGATTTTGATATTGATAGTGTGTTTTTGCAGCACTCAGTTAATGCACAAGTTGTTTCTATACATTCTGATGATATTAAAGTTTTATTGGATGAAAAGTTATTAAAACTTGATTCTTCTTTAAAGCAAAGGCATGGTGAGTTGGTTGATTATTTAAAAAAGGTTGAGGTACGTATTTCTAGAGTTGAAAAGACGATACTTGATCGTAGTTTGGATTCTCTTGAAAATTCTGATAATTCTAGCTTAAAATCAATGGGTTTTATTGAATCTCATGATGACATTATTGTTAGAGATAATGAATTTGGTGAAATAGTAAAACGAGAGAATAATTTGCCAAATGTTTCGCTTGCTCAGGAAGAATTAGATGCTTTACTTGAAGGGCTTAATGAAATTTCAAGTGATAATAAGAAGAATTTTGATAATGGTAATAATGGTAATACTTTAGAGAATGATTTTGCATCCGAAGAAATCTTGATGGATGATCGTAAGAGTTTAGATATCGATAATAATTTATCCCTATACAATAATGATATACATGGTGTTCAAGATAAATTATCAAAAACAGAAAAAGATGAATCCTTAAAAACTAATTTGTTAATGTCTGGGGATATTGATAAATTAGAAGAATCTTCTTCTTTAAAGATGGATAATCTTGTTCATAAGAATGGTAGTGAGCAGGCTTCTGCTGCAAGTTTGGATGAATATAATGAGGTTTCGACTAATTCTTTTATTGATGAGAGCCCTACTAATATTGAGTTGAAGAGTGAGGGTGATTATATTGATAATTATAATGTAAATGACATTACTTCAGATATGAAAAATGTAGAGAGTGATGTTTCATCTTTTGAGAAGGATCATTTGGGTAAATATGAACAGCATTTTTTAAATCCCAATTTAAATGAAGCTATATCTTTAAGCCAAGATTTGCAAGATTCAAATAATGTGGAAATTCAGGAAGATAATAAAGAATTAAATGGTTTAATTGATATTTCTGATCATAAGGTTAATAGCTTGGAGATGACTAATGGTGTCAATTTACGAGAAAGTGATCATGATTCCACTTTAACAGTGGAGCATAAAAATAGTCATGTTGTTTCTGCTAATTTGAAAAAGTTTGATAATTTTGAAGATGTGTTAAAAGCAGATTTAAATTATGTGGATTTGCAAAATTGTATTAAAGATTTTGAAGAGAAAAATCTTTATGATGATGCAGGTGATTTAGAAGAGAAAGTGGAACAGGGTGAAAAATTAAATGCATCTTATCTAAAAGAACAAGAGACTACTGGAGACAGTCATAATTCTTGTAATTTTAGTTTTGCTGATGTTGAGGCTATAATAAATAAATTTAATGATAATGATTATTTAAGTCAGATTAATTTAAGTGATGAAGAACGTGACGTGTTAGTTAAGTTTATTGATAATTTAGAAAATGAACTTTCTTTTAATCCTCAGGGTAATAATTTTAAAATTAAAAAAGAATATGAAATTTTACAAAAAATTAAGCGTTTACTAGAAAGAGAGTAGGATTATCTATTTAATTAGATACTATTTTTTGTTTTTTATAACCTCAATTTTATTTTTATTTTTAACCTTTTTTTACTTTATTAATAAATTTTTAAATCAAATTGATTTTGATTTTGATGATTTAATCAATGATGTGAAATCATATAATATGAATTTTTTTAAAGATTTAGATTTGGAAAATTATTTTTCTAAGACTTTGTTTGATAATGACTTAGTTAATTCTTATTATTTATTATCATCAGTTAATGGTATGTTAATTTATAAATCAAAAGATGATTCAATTTATAGATTGTCTGACAAATTAGAACCAACTTTTTTAATAAATAGTATATTTATTAAAAAAGTTAAAGTTAACTTTGAATTAAGTGATGATTTTATAAGTTTAGTTGTATACTATAATATCCTGCCCAAGAGCAGGATACTTTATATTTTGTATTCTTACTTCTTTGTAATATCCTTTTTATATTTTTGTTTTTCTGTCTTTGTTTTATATCGATTATATCGAGATATTAATTGTGATCATTGTGTTCTAGATGATCTTCATTAGGTTCGTTATCTTTTTGTTCTATTTTTTTTTCTAAATTAAAGACATCAAAGAATGACCATCTATTGGTAGTATAATAATATACATCATTGTCTCTTTTCATTAAAATATCTTTATTTTTTTCATCTTTATTAATATAAATATCAATGTTATTAATACTTTTATTGTCCCATTGTATTTCAATATTATATTGTAGGTTATAATCATTGATTTTACTTTGATCTATTTCAAGCCCATCTGTTGTGAAGTCTTGAATGATTTGTAAAAGTTTTTCTTGTTTTAATACTTTTTGATTGATGAAGTAAAGGCCGTCTTTAATATATACTTTATAATCACTTTGTATTGAATTTTCTTCAGATTTTATTGATTTGTTTGCTATTTTAAAGGATAAACTTTCTATTTTTGCATTGTTTTCATTAAAGAGTTTGGTATCGGCAAATGTGTTGTAAGAGTTGCCTTTGTAAGATAGAAAGATATTATTTGTTAGATATACATTCTCGTCACTTCCCTTGATATAAGACAATCTTGAATCTCCTTCTCCTGGATTGCCAATAAATATTTCTGTTAGCAAATTATTTTGTTCATCAAAAAATTTAAAAGCAGGATTTTCGTTTATTCCCAATTCTTTATGTTTTTTTGGATTTCTGCTTACAAGTTTATTTTTTTGGAGTTTTTCTAGATTTTGAATCATAGAATTAACTCTTTGTTCATCAATTGGAAGTTTGATATCGTTGTATTTCAGTTCCCAACCTTTCCCTGATTTTATAATTGTTCCCTCAAGAGCTGTTTCAATTTTTGCAGTTTTCTTAAAGTCAATTGTAAACAATTTTTCTTCTAAAAGTCTTGTAACTTGGTTTTGCTTTGAGAAAATTATTCCTAACAAAAATGTGGATATTAATATTATGATTATTACTATTTTTATGTTTTCTCTCATTCCTAGCAATGTTTGTTTATTGTTCATAAGTTCTCCTTCATTAGTTGATTTTTCGTTTTTTTGTAAATCTAATAAGTCCAAATATTATTATTGCTATAGGTAATATGACCAAATTTATGACTATTAATGAAAATTTTGCATTTAACATTTCTTTTGAAGAATTTATAAATTTGAGTTTTGAACGTACTTCTCTTGATTTGATGCTAAAAAAAGCTTCCTTTTGCATTAAATAGTCTGAGATTCGTCCAGCAAATTCAAAATTAGAGGGTGAACCATTATACATGTAATCGCTAAAGATCATGCTTGAACCTAGTAAAACTATTTTTGAATTTGTAGATTTGATGTCTTTATATAGACTTTTAATTTTTCCTTCAACTGAATATCCAAGAATTTGTTGATTTTCTTTATCAAATGTTTTAGGTATATTAAATGAATACATGGCTATGTTTGAAACTTCTTCGTTGTTGGCTTGCCAAGATTCTTTAGAACTTGTAAATAGGGGTGAATATTTTATGTCATCATTATTTTCTTTTGTTTCTATAAGATTTAGTGAATTACTCCAAGGAATGATAGCATCGTAAAAATTTTTAAGTAAAGGATTATTAGGATCTGTGATATTATTTTTATTAATCAATATCCATGGGTAATAGGTTTGAAAATTACCTCCTAAGAAAAGACTTGGTGATCTTTTGTCAAGTATAATATTTTCATTATATTTAATACCATAACTTTCAATTAGATTAAATATTGGAGATTGAATAGAAGTTGTTGTATATGGGTTTTGAGGATTATAATCAATTTTACTTGTAGTTATTAATATTCTTCCATTATTGATGATAAACTCATCAATTTTTTTTAATGTATTCTCATTTATGTCTTTAGAGCCGATAATAAATAATCCATTGATGTCTTGTAGTTGTTCGTTTTCTAGATTTATTTCTTTAACTTCTGTTTTAAAAACTTTTTGCATTATTTCTATAAAGTTTTTATGTGTTGCTTTTAAATTTGCATCTCCAAATACGAGTCCTAATATTTTTTGTGTATTATTTATTAATTTGTCCAAACTGCTTGCAAGATCATATTCTAAATTGCTAATTTCTGTTACTATTGGAAGTACTTCACGTTTGCCTTCATATGTGATTTCAATTCCTGAATATATTTTTAGTATGGAGAGTTGATTAATTTCTCGTAAATCTATTTGTTGTGATGGAATTCCAATTTGTTCTAATGGAGTTGCTATTTTATCAGCATCTATGTCTTTATAAATTACTTTTCCTCTTGCAGCGTCAGAAAAACTTGTTAAAAAATTTTTTATTTGTTCTGGGAATGCAAAATAATTGCCAAGGCTTGCAGAATTATAATAAGTAATATATATTTTTTCATTTGCATTTGAAAATAAATCTTTTGTAACTTGAGAAATCGTAAAAGCTTTGTTTTTAGTAAGGTCTATTTTGAAAGTAAAAATAGATATGTTACAAAAGATGAGCAATATTATTATAAGGTTTAAGGTTAAATTTAAAATCTCTTGATGTTTGTTTTTCATAAAATAACTATCTCCATTTTTTTAATCTTATGCTATATGCGCTTAGTATTAAAAATGTAATTGTAAACGTGCTGAAGTAAATTAGATCTGATAAGTTTAATATTCCCATGTTAAAATAACCAAAATGATTACTAATTGAGATAAAATTTAATATTTGTCCAAATATATTGTCTTTTCCAAATATCATTACTAACTTTCCCGAAAATACTATTATGACCAAAACAAAAACGCTTAATATGTAAGACACTATTTGACTTTTAGTAATGGAAGATATAAAGACTCCTATGCTAAGCACTGAATAAGAATAAAGAATTATTCCTAAATATTGAAGGAATATTATTCCAAGATCAAATTCACCCATAAAGATTGTCATTAATGTTAGTGGCAATGTAAGAGCAAAAAGTATTAGTGTAAATATTTTAAGTGTAATAAATTTGCCAAGTACTATTTCTTGTGGATTTATTGGTAGTGCATAGAGTAATTCAATACTTCCCGTTTTGTATTCTTCTGAGAATACTCCCATACTTAGAGCTGGGAGAACTAACATTAAAATTATAGGCATTGATGAGAAATAAGACATCAATGAGGCGTTGTCTTTGATAAAAAATCCTGATAAGAAAATAAAAGAAAAGTTTACAAATATTAAGAAAAATAATATTACAACATATGCAGTTGGCGTTCCAAATAAAACTTTTAATTCTTTTTTTGACAAAATTAAGGATTGTCTTAGATCTATTTTCATTCTTTTCTCTCCTTTGTTAATTTGCTAAATATTTTTTCTAAACTTTCATGTTTTGGAATCATTGCTTTAAGTATCATTCCTTTACTTGTAATATAATTAAAAAGTTCTCTTTCACTTTTATTGGGTTTGAGTTTTAATGAAACATTGGTTTCTTTTTCAAATTCTTCTATTTTAATTGATGTAAATATATCATTGTTATAAAAATGTTCTTTGATTGTTTCAGAATCTTTATAAATAATAAGTTCTATTTCAGATTCTTGAAGTCTGTTTTTTGCTATATTTGCTTTAGTATCATCAGCAATAATTTGTCCATTATTAATAATGACTATTCTTTTGCATATTGATTCAACTTCACTTAAAATGTGAGATGAAAATAGTATTGTACTGGTTTTTGCAAGTTCTTTTAAAAAGTCTTTAAATTCAATAATTTGGTTTGGGTCAAGTCCGTTTGTAGGTTCATCTAGTATTACAAGTTTGGGATTATTAATTAAAGCACCAGCTATTCCTACTCTTTGTTTAAAGCCTTTTGATAATGTAGATATTAGTTTATTTTTGACACTTTCAAGTTTAAAAATACTGATTGCTCTCTCTATTTCTTTATTGTGATTTGTAACACCTTTAATTTCGGATATAAAGTTTAAATATTCCTTGACGGATAATTCAGGATAGAGGGCTAATTTTTCAGGTATGTAGCCTATATTTTGTAATATTTCTTTTGGATTTTTTGTTATATCTTTTCCAAAGATTTTTACATTGCCTTTATTTGGATAGTGAAATGATGTTAAAATTTTGATTAATGTGGATTTTCCTGCTCCATTTGGGCCAAGTATTCCAAGTACTTCTCCTTCGTTAACTTTGAAGCTAACATTTAAGAGAGCTGTAAATGAACCATATGTTTTAGTAATGTTGTTTACATTGATCATTTGTTATCTCCTTAGATATTATTATTTTATAATAAATTTATCTTTATTTGCTTTAAGTTTCATACCGTCTTTTGCTAAGAATATGTTTCCATTTGGATATTCTTGTTGTGCTTCATTTAGTAATTCATGTAGGTCTTTATTTAAAGTATATCTTTCACTGAAATGTATAAGTCCAGTTTGATATACTTTTGCTTTTTTTGTAATTTGTGCTGCTAATTTTGCTGTTAAATGTAATTTTTTTTTAGCTTCTTCTTTTAAGTCATCTTTAAATGTACTCTCAATAATTACTAAATTGAAATTTTGAATATATGTGCTTAATTCTTCAAAGTAAGCTGTATCTGTAATATATGCAAATTTTAGTCCTTTTTTTATTTCTCCTAATATTTCAGAAGGAACTATTTTTCTTCCATTCAGCATTACTTCATATCCTTCTTGTAGTTTTTTTCTAATAGGTCCTTTTGGTATATTTAGGCTTTCTGCTTTTTGTGTGTCAAATTTTCCAGGTTTATCTTTTTCTATAAATAAATATCCAATACAATCTATTGAATGTTTAAGTTTTATGTATTCAATTCTTTTTCTTTTGTCTTCATATAGTACAGGTTCTGTCTTATTAATTATTATTTCTTTATATATTATTTGATAATTTTTATGTACTCTTAAGAGTTCAATATTTGTTTCTAAATATTTCTTGATACCTATAGGGCCAATAATGGTTAAAGGTTCTTTTCTTGTATCACCACTTTGTGCCATTAACATTACTATTCCAAGTAATCCTGTGATATGATCGGCGTGTAAATGTGTGATACAAATCATTTTAATTTTTTGCCATGATATTTTTTGTTTCCTAAGAGACATTTGCGTAGCTTCTCCACAGTCAAAAAGAACACTTTCTCCGTGATATTCAATTAAAATAGATGTTAAATATCTGTTGTGTAATGGTCTTGTGCCTCCTGTGCCAAGAATATTAATATTAAAATTCAAAAACAATCTCCCAATTCTTTTTGTTTAGTAAATTATAGACATACATGTTAAAATTGACTTTTAAAATGTGCATGATTATATTGGTATTTTGCATTTTTTTTAAATGATTTTTTAATTTAATAGTAGATACTCCTTGATATTACATATTGAGTATTTAATTTTATAAAAGATAGATATATTTTATTTTTACTATTATGTTTTATTTTGCACACACTGCAAACATTATATTATTTTTTTTGATAATTTAGAAATGTTTCACATAGGAATTATTTATTTTAATGAAAATTCTAATACAAATGAATTGGTTATTTAATAGTACCTTTTTTATTTGAATGATTATATAAGTTTTCATATCTTTTAATATCATAATAAGTTGGTAGATTAGATTTGTTTTCAATATAATCTAAGATTTTTTTAGATAAATATGGTGCCATTGATATTCCTCTTGTTCCAAATCCATTTAAGATAAATATATTTTTATATTGTGGATGTTCCCCAAGGAATGGTTCTCTATCAATTGTGGCAGGTCTTATGTGTGCTTTGTGTTTTATTACTTTGTAATTTAAATTTGTAATTTTTTCCAGTTTTTTTAATAATTCTTTTTTTGCCCATTCATTTGTTTTTGTATCTAAAGTGTTCCATTCATAAGTTCCTCCAAGATAGTATTTACTATTGTCTAGAGGTATTAATGATACATGTCTATTGTATATTTCTTTTAGATTAAGACCTTTAATTTCTACTATAAGCATTTCTCCTTTTGCTAGTTTAAATGGAAGATATGAAAAGAGCCCTTCAATTTTTTCTCTATATCCTTTTGTAAATATTAGTTTTTTAAATTTAAGTTTGTTTATTGTAAAGAAATTTTTATCTATTTTAAGATTTTTATCATTTATTTCTTGTTCTGTATATGCGTGATATTTAATAAAGTATTTTTTGAGATTGTTTATATATAGTTCTGTATTAATTGTTGCTCCCTTTATTAATATGCCTCCATCATTGTCATTACAGAAATCGTTTATTTTGTCATTTTTTATTTCGATAATAAACTTTTCTATATTTGAATAATTATTTATTTTAGAAAGTAATTCTTCTTTTTGTGTTTTTGTAGTAAATGGTCTAAAGATAGGAATTTCTTTTAGAAGATTGCAATTAATATTTTTTTCTATTTCTTTGTAATATTGAATTGCAAATATAAAAATTTCAGATTCTCTCCAGGCAATATTCATTTTTCTTCCCATAATAGGGTTAATAAGTCCTCCTGCTATTGTTGTTGCTTTTTGAATGCCATCATCAAATAAAATTACACTTTTTTTTCTTTGAAGTATTTCATAAGTTAAAGTACTCCCAGCAATCCCACCACCAATAATTGCAAATTCATATTCCATTTAATTTTCCTTTATGTTAAGTTTGATTTTTTTGAATAATTATTTATTTTAATATATTATTTATGTTTTATATGTGCGAGGAGATTTAAAAACCTTTTGTTTTTAATTATAATTATGTATATTTAATTATAATTGTTTAAAAGGTAAGTTTATGGATTTTAAAGATATGAATGTGCAAACAGAAATACAAAAATCATTAGAATTTGCATTAAAGAGTAGATCAATAGTTATTACAGGTGAAATTGATAAAGATACTTCTAAGTTATTTCAAGAAAAAATATTATTTTTAGAAGCATCAGATTCTACAAAACCAATATTTGTTTACATTGATTCAGAAGGTGGTGACATTGATGCTGGTTTTGCTATTTTTAATATGATACGTTTTGTAAGACCCAAAGTTTTTACTATTGGAGTTGGACTTGTTGCAAGTGCTGGTGCTTTGATTTTCTTAGCAGCAGATTCAAAGAGTAGGTTTTCTTTGCCGCATGCAAGGTATTTATTGCACCAACCATTAAGTGGTTTTAAAGGTGTTGCTACAGATATTGAAATTTATACAAATGAACTTAATAAAGTCAAGAGTGAACTTAATGATATTATTGCAAAAGAGACGGGTCAGGAGCTTGATAAAGTTGAAAAAGATACCGATAGGGATTTTTGGTTAGATAGCGAATCAGCAGTAAAATATGGGCTTGTCTTTCAGATTATTACTACTAGACTTGAACTTGAGAAATTTATTTCTTAGTTTGTTGGTATTATCTTGTAGTTTTTCAAAAAGGGATTTTAGTATTTTGGAATTTAGTGTTATTAATTTCCAAAAAAATTTAATTTCAATTAATGTATTAGTAGATATTGCTTATAATTTATCTTTTTTAGATTTTGATGTAGTGATTGTTAAAAATTTAAGGAATAAAGAGGAGTTAGATCTTATTAATAATAAAGTTGCATTTGGAGATTTTCAAAATGCATATTTTATTAGACAAAATGATATTTTATCGATAAGTATTCTTTCTAAAGAGAAAATTAAAATTCAAATTTTAGATTTAATAGAGGGATTTTATGGATATAGATTGGGTGTGGTTGTTGATTTTGTGTTTAAAGATCGGCATTATGGGATTGTTATTTTTAATTTTGATGAAAAAATAGCTAATAATTTGGATATTGATATTGTTAATGATCAAATTAGATATTTAAGTTATAGGTATAAAAATTTGCTTTTTATTTTAGATAAGAGTGAACTTATTTTGTTAAATATGATTATTAATAATGGTTTTTTTAATTTAATTTATAATTCTATTAATCCTTTTTATATCATTAATGCCATTAGTTCTAAGGTTTATTCTAATTTTGTAGCACAAATTTCTATTCATTCTTTAAGGTATGTTGTTTTAAGTTATTTGTATAATAATTTTTATATGAGTAGTTTTCCAAAAAGTATTTTAATTAAATAGGTTTTGAAATTTTTAGTTCTTGACATCATGATTGCATTGTTATATTATTACTACCGATGCCGAAATGGTGGAAGTGGTAGACACACAGGACTTAAAATCCTGAGGAGGAAGCTCCGTACCGGTTCAAGTCCGGTTTTCGGTATTTCAAATTTTAGGATTATTGTTATTATTGAATAGGTTGTTTATATAAATTCCGCCAATAAATAAGATAATTGAAAAGACATAAATTTGTGGGCTAAATTTTATTTGAAGTTTGGTTGTAAGAAATATTATTTGTATAATTGTTCCTGAAATTAGTCCTATAGATAGATATAGAAAATCGATTAAATATTTTTCCATTGTTTTTTTAATTATTATTATTGTAATTCCTATTCCTATTATTGTAAAAGTGCTAAATATGATACATGGTATTATTTTAATTTGTGCTATTATGTTGATTATTTCTTTATAAGTTCCAAGACTTAATAATATGAGTGAACCTGAGATACCTGGTAATATCATTGCGGAACCACCTATTATTCCTGAACAGGCAAGTAATAAATAGTATTGAATTGAGGTTTTATCTTGATTTGTTGTTAGTTTTAGTGATACGTCATGATGCTTTAGGATTAAGAGCAATAGTATAGTTAAAAGGCCAGATGTAAATAATAAGTATTTATTAATTTTTGTATTGATGTTAAATGTTGAATTTGTATTAATTTCTTTTTTTAATGTAAATATACTTCCTAGGATTAATCCTATAAAAAATATATTTAAATACATTTCTTTTGTTGAATTGTCTAAAATATAGTTTTTAAGTATTTTTGCAAATATTGTTGTTGAGGTTAATATTCCAAGTGATAATTTCCCTAAAAAAATTATGTTTTCTTTTACTTTTTTTAGTTTTATAAGACTTGTTGACGAATAAATGATGTTATAGTATATTCCTGTTATTAAGGCTATCGTGCCTCCTGAAATGCCTGGTATTATACTTGCGATACCAATTAAGAGGCCTTTTATATAAATTCCCATAGTAATTTATGTATTTACATAGAATTAATGTTTTTATCTCTCATCACCCTCACCACTAATTGTACCGTTTTTATGTCTTTTTTTTAACTTTTCTAGATTGGTTATTGCAACATCTTCAAGTGTTATGCCAAGGTTATTACTTAAATTTGAAATATACCACAATACGTCACCAAGTTCTTTCTTTATTGCTAATAAATATTCTTCATCAAGGATATATTCTCTATCTCGACCTAATTTTTTTATTTTTTCTACCACCTCTCCTGTTTCTCCAGCAAGTCCAAGTGTGGTTAAAATCAATTCTTCTTTTTTGTTTTTATATTTTGCAGTTTGCTTAGCTTTTGTTTGATATTCATTTAATTCCATAATTAAGACTAGTGTAATATAGTTTTTATTTATTTACAAGTTTATTTATTATTTCTTTTTTTTTAAAGTTTTATTATATTAATTGGGGTTTAGCTATTATGAGTAAATGTATTCTTTTATTTGCAATTCTATTCTTTTTTGCACAATTTAATTACATATATTCTTATCCTGAGATACAAAGTTTTTCAAATAAAGATCCTGTTTTTTATGATCTGAGAAGAAAAATTGTTAAATATAATAAAAGAGAAAATGTTCCTTTGTTTATTTATTTATATCGAGTAAGGGAAGGTGATACTTTTTTTAGGATTGCAAATAAATTAAATGGTTGGCAAGCTAGTATTGCTACAATTAACATGTTAGATTCTCCTGTTTTAAAGGTAGGACAAGAAATTTTATTCCCCAGTAAGAAAGGTCTTTTTATCCTTAATAGTAAGGAATATAGATTTAATAATTTACTCTTAGCAACAAGGGATTTAAAAAAAGCAGAAAAAATAAAAATTAAGAGAAATAATAAGATTTATGATTTTTATTTTTTTGATTCGATTGAACAGCCAAAATTAAGTTTTTTTTCAACTACAGAAATGCTTTTCTTTTTAAATTCTGATTTTATTTTTCCTTTGAAGAAATTTATTATAAGTTCTGATTTTGGCTTTAGACCAGATCCTTTTACTGGTGTTAACAATTTTCATACAGGTATAGATCTTGCAGCTCCAATTAACACTTTGGTTTTTTGTTCAGCTTATGGTGTTGTAGGTTTAGTTGGGTTTAATAATGTTTATGGTAATTTTGTTGTTGTTGAACATAAAAATAATGTTAAATCTCTTTATGGACATCTTAATTCTTATTTTGTCAAAAGGGGGGATATTTTAAGAACAGGAGATATTATTGGTAAAGTAGGACAAACTGGTAGATCTACAGGGCCTCATTTACATTTTGAAATATTAAAGAGAGATGCTCCTGTTAATCCTATAACAATTTTAAAATAGACAAAATTATATTATTAAATTGTGTTTATTATTATGTTATATTTTAAGATAAATTTAAATATAAGGGTGTAATTTTTTGCTACACTTTATTTAAAAGATTTATTTAATATGTTTCGACTTGATATATTATTGTTGCTATTGGAATTTTTTTAGTATAAAAAATATACATCATCAGATAATGGCTATATTGTTTTATATTGATTATTAATTAATAGTTAATGTATGTTATACTCTGTGATTTTATTGTGTAAAGTTTTTCTTCCAATTTTAAGTATTTCAGCACATTTACTTTTATTATTCTTTGAATGAAGAAGTGTTTGTTTGATGATCTCTTTTTCTGCTTCTTTTAAGCTTATTCCTATTGGTAGTGTTATATTGAATGTTTGATTTGTGTTATTTTTGATTTTAGGAGGTAGGTCATCTTTAACAATTTGTTTCCCTTTAGATAAGATTAATGCACTCTCAAGTACATTTTTTAATTCTCTAATATTTCCTGGCCAATCATATGCATAAAGAGCTTTTAGTGCATCATTGGAAATACTTTTTTCTTCTTTATTATTTTCACTTGCAACATCTTTAATTAATATTTTTGTTAAATTTGGAATGTCATCTTTTCTTTCTCTTAATGGTGGAATATTTATATTTATTATATTAAGTCTATAAAATAAATCTTCTCTAAATTTTCCTTTTTGAATTTCTTCTTCAATATTTTTATTTGTTGCTGTTAGTAACCTAATGTCAACTTGCATAGTGGTCTCTCCGCCTACTCGTTCAAATGTTTTATTTTGCAGTACTCTTAGTAATTTTACTTGTACTTCAGGTGATACTTCTACTATTTCGTCTAAAAATATGGTTCCTTTATCTGCTAGTTCAAATCTACCTTTTTTTTGAGAAATTGCACCTGTGAATGCTCCTTTTTCATGTCCAAAAAGTTCGCTCTCAAGTATGCTTTCAGATAGTGCGGCACAATTGACTTTAATAAAAGGTTTGTCGTTTCTATTTGATAAATCAAATATTGCATCTGCTATTACTTCTTTTCCAACACCGCTTTCTCCAGTTATTAGAACAGATGCTTTTGATTTTGCAATTTTTTTTACAAGTTCTAAGATTTTTTGCATTATAAGTGATTTTCCAAATATTTCTTCATAATAGCTTAAATTTTTTCGTATAATTACGTTTTTTTGTAATATGTTTTGTTGTTTTTTATCATTCTTTTTTTTTAGAGCTCGCTTGATGATTAATAATAATCTTTCAAGGTCAACAGGTTTTGTTAAAAAGTCATAAGCACCTTCTCGCATAGCATCAACAGCTGAATCTACAGTGCCATGTGCTGTAAGAATGATAAAAGGTATATTTGGATTTCTGTCTTTTACAATTTTTAATAATTCTTCTCCTGATATTTGAGGCATTCTAAGATCAGAGATTATAGCATCGATTTTTTCATTTTGAATTGTTTCAAGCGCTTCTTCGCCATCACTAGCAGTAAATACAAAGTAACCCTCTTCTTCAAGATAAGTTGCTATTCCTTCTCGTATGTTTTTTTCATCATCTGCTACTAATAATTTACTCATTTTCTAAACATCCTTCAATTAAAATTTTGCCCTTATTTAGTTTTGGAAGTGTTATTGTAAAAGATGTTCCTTTCATTTCTTTACTTTCTACAAAAATTTCACCACCATGTTCTTTAACTATTTTATAGGAAATGGTGAGTCCTATACCACTTCCATTTTCTTTTGTACTGAATTGGGGTTTAAATATATCGTCTTTTGTTTCGTTTTTTATTCCATTAGCATTATCTTTAATAGAAATATAAATGTTATCTTCATTTTCATGAGTAAATATTTCTATTTTTTTTATTTTTTTATTTGATTCAAGTAATGCTTCTTCTGCATTTTTGACTATGTTAATAATTACTTGTCTTATAAGTTTTTCATCAATTAATACAAAGCTTACTTTTTTTAAACCGAGTATAAATTTAATATTTTTGTTTTTTAATTCTGGATTTAATAGATTATATACACTTTTTATAATGTCTGAGATATCTCTTTTTTGTGGCATTATTTTTATTGGTCTTACTGTTAATAAAAAATCTGTTACTGTTTTGTCCATTCTATTTATTTCTTCTTTAATTATTTTAAAGTAATGATTTGCTTTTTTGCTTTCGATGTTTTGTCTATCTATTTCTTTTTTAAGTAGTTGTAAATTTATATCAATTGCTCCTAGAGGATTTTTGATTTCATGTGCTATGTTTCTTGCATGTCTTGTAAATGCAGCTAAAGCTTCAGCTCTTCTAAAGAGTTCTTCTTTATGTTTTTTATCTTTAATATCTTCAATTAAAATGATATTGCCTTCAAGTTTTTGATCTCTTACATATGGCATAAATGATATTTTGATATATATATTTGTTGAAATTTGTACTTCAAATCCTATTATTTTATCTTCATTTGTTGCTAGTTCTTCTATGAGATTTGTTAGTGTTGGAATTGAAATATCTTTAAGAGTTTCTAATTTATATTTGGGGCTTATAGATAGAATTTGAAATAACATTTTGTTTAGATAAATTATGTTGTTGATTTTATCAAGTACCATAATTCCTTCATTAATAGATGCAAAAATACCATCATATATTTCTATTTTTTTATAAATATCTTGTATGAATTTAAGTTTTTGGTCACTTGATAATTTATTTAATTTAGTCAATGTTTTTTTTAAAAATTTGCTCATTAATCCTCATAATGTAACATTAGATTTTCGATTATTAATTTTTTATTTTGATTGTAAGGATTATATTTCAGTATGTATTTTAAATATTCTAATCTTTGTAAGTATGTGTTTATATCTAAATTTTGGTTTAAAAATTCATTTCTAAGTTGGCTTATAAGTTCTTCTAAAAAGAGACCGAATATGTTGTCGTCTTTTATGAAATTAATTGAACTTAGATTAAATATACTTTGTTTTTCTTGTATGATATTTAAAATTTTTTTAACTTCTTCTTGTAATTTTGTGTGTTCTTCGCTATTAAATGATTTAAAGTATTCTTCTATTGTAAGCTTGTCATTTTTTTTAAAAGTTTCCTGAAAGAGATTAATTTCAAATTCTCTGTTTTCTTTTTTGAATGTGTATATTCTAAGTCTTGATAAAATTGTTTTTGGAATTTTGTTTTTATTTCTTGTAGTTAAAATGAAATAGATCTTTGAAGGTGGTTCTTCTAGTATTTTTAATAATGCATTATAGACATTAAAATTAAGGTTTTCAATTTTATTAATGTAAATTACCTTTATCTTGTTTTTTTCAGATAATACCCAATGTTTAATTGTTCTAACATCCTTAATTGTAATGTTAAAATTTATCTCTTTAATTATTTCTTCAATTTTATTAATAAGTTCTTTTTTTGTTGTGTCATTGTATTGATTGTTATAGTAGACATTATTAATAAAATTGATATTTGTTTCTATTTTTTTTAAATTTTTGTCACTACTAAAGTTGTATTTTGCAAAGATAATATTTTTAACATATTCTAGATATCGATTTATAACTTCGTTTGATGTTGAGCTGAGATAAGCTTTTGCTTCCACTATATTAAGATCTGAGAGAATAATTAAATTAGGATTTGTTAAATTTTTTATGTTTAGAATTTCTTTTGCGAGTGCAATTGCAGTTGTCTTTTTAAAAGAAAATCTTTCTCCCCAAAAAAGCATTGCATTTGGTAAATTTTCTTTTTTGTATTCATTAATTATTGTTTTAGCTATTTCAGGTAATATTTTCATATTTTTACTTCTCTTTGCTATGTTTTTGATATTTTAAATAGGTAATTTATTCCAGGATTGAGATATTCAAGAAAGTTACTTCCTTCTAAGAAATAGCTAGGATTAAATATTTGTTGAGCATGAATTATATATACTACAATTGCTATTATTCCAAAAGCTTCAAGTAAACCAAGTACAAGACCAAGTATTCTGTTGAAAAATAGTAATTTAAGATGACTTATTATTGATTCAATTAATGCTTGTAAAATCAAAAATCCTATGTGTATTACTAGGAAAAATACTAATAGTGCTTGAACATATGATAAATCAAGGATTGGCGATATTAATATCTTGAAATCATTAGTTTTATTGTAAAGTAAAAATATTAAAGTAAAAATTTCGACAAATCCAGTAATTTCTTTAATAAAACCTCGTAAAAATCCTCTGAGTCCTAATGATGTAAAAATTATTATTATTAATATGTCAACTATGCCTGTTATTTTAAAAGGATTGTTTAGCATTTATGTCCTCAAATTCCTTTAATAATAGATTGGCTATTATATTTGATGAATCTTGATTGTGAAATTTTTTTATATTCTGTTTTATTATATTAAATTTTTCTTTATTATCTAAAATTTCTTTTATCAAGTTTATGATTTTAATTTCATTTAAGTCATCCTCATCTATTTTTAAACATGCATTTTGATTTACTAATAAATTTGCATTTTTAACTTGATCTCCTCGTGAGCCCTTTATAAATGGAACAAGTATTGCGCATGCACCAGCATTTGCAAATTCCTTAATGGCCCCAGCTCCGGCTCTGCTTATTATTATATCTGAAAATTTTATTATACTTGCCATTTCTTCTGCATTAAAAAATTGTCTTCTTAGATAATTGTCTTCTCTAGTTGGATCTACATTTTTGCCACATTGGTGAATAAAATAGACATCAATCTTGTTTTTTATATTTATAACTAATTTGTTTAAAATTTCTGCTCCAAGGGAACCCCCAATTATGCTAATTATGGGTTTTTGTGTATTTTGAGTTAAATTCTTGATTATATCTGATTTTGGATTTAGAAATTCTTTTCTTATTGGTGATCCTGTATATAAGACATTTTTATTTTTAAAATATTTTGTGCTTTCTTGAAAGCTTATATGTATTTTGTGTGCAAATTTTGAGTTAATTTTTGTTGCAAGTCCAGGATCAAGATCCATTTCGTGAGTTATACTTTTTACTCCAAGTAAGCTTGCTGCAATAATAGGAGGACTTGATACAAAACCACCAGTTGCATATATGATTTGTGGTTTATATTTTTGTATGATGAGAAAGCTTTTTATTATTCCAAATATTACTTTGAAAAAATCAGTGAAATTTTGTAAAGAGAAATATCTTCTGAGTTTCCCTGATGGAATTGCAATAAATTTGATGTATTCGTATTCTTGAATAAGTTTTTCTTCTATTGAATTTTTTTTCCCCAGCCAAAAAAATTCAATATTTGTATCGTATTCTTTTAATTTGGAAATTATTGCTATTCCTGGAAAGATATGTCCTCCTGTGCCCCCTCCTGTAAAAAAAATCCTTTTCTTAGTGTTTATATACTCTTGCATCTATTGTTTAAATCCCTACATTTTTTATTTTAATTTAATAACATATTTTAATGCAAATATTGTATCTTTTATTTTAGAGAATCGATCATTTATTATACTAAAATAAATAGTTTTTATTATTGCAATATGTTAAAAACTGTTTTTTAAAAAAAATTCAATTTGAATGTCTTTTTTTTTCGAATTATTGTTTAGAGTAGAATGTTTTATTATTGAATGAGTAACTTTAGTTGCTTGTTTTAATGCATATTCTATTTCATATGTTTCAAGATATCCTATTAGCAAGCTTGTAAATAGGTCTCCTGTTCCACTAAAATTTTGTTCTAATTTTTCTAAAAAAAATTCTGAATATTCCTTTGTTTTTGTATTGTAAGCAGCAGTTCCTATGAAATTGTCTTTTTCTATGCTTGTAACTATAATTGTTCCTTTTATTTCAAGCTTTGATGTTGCTTTTATTATTTCATCTTTATTTCTAATTTTTTCAGTTTTTGCTAACATTTTTAGCTCTGTAATATTTGGTGTTATTATATCTGCATGTTTTATTATTTCTCTAAAACCACTTACTATTTTGTAATCAAAAGTAGGATAGAGCATGTTATTGTCTGCAAAAACAGGATCGATTATTATTTTTTCAAATTCAAATAGTTTGAGAGTTTGTTCTATTATTTTATGTTGTTTGTTGTTTCCAAGAAATCCACTATAAAATATATCAAAATTTTCATTTTGATTTTTCCAGGATAATATAAACTTTGTTAATTTATTTGTTAAATCTATTATTTCGAATTCTTTGTAATTTGTTGTTGCAGAGAGAACAGAAGTTACTAGTGGACAAACTTGAATATTAAATGATGATATTACTGGTATGCATATTGTAAGTGATGCTTTACCTATGGTTGAAATATCATGCATGGCTAATACGCGTTTCATAATTTTACTCCTTTTTTATATTTATAATTTTCTATTCTGGAGTTTGCATTAGTTTCAATGGGACTTGCTCCATATTTTAAATACATAAGATATCCAATTCCTGCAATCATTGCTCCGTTGTCTGTACAAAGGTCAATTGGGGGATAGTATGTTTCTATTTCAAGGTTTTTAATTTTTTCTCTTAAATAAAGATTGCTTGCGACTCCTCCAGATATTATTAATTTTTTTATGTTAGTATCCTTTATTGCTCTTTTTATTGGAATTATTAAATTTTCAAAAGCTGCTCTTTGAAAACTGGCAGCAATATTGTTATTTGTTGTTTTGGCATTGTCATTTTTAAATTTTTCAAGTTGATGTATGCATGCTGTTTTGAGTCCCGAATATGAGAAGTCGTATCTATTTTCTTTTTTGTCAAAAATTGTAATTGGAAAATTAAATGCATATTGGTTGCCGTCTATAGCCAATTTTTCTATATTTGGGCCACCAGGAAATCCCATGTTATAATGTTTTGCTATTTTGTCAAATGCTTCTCCACAAGCATCATCAAGTGTCCTTCCAAGTATTGCAATATCATCAAAATTATTTTGTTTGGCAAGTATTGTATGCCCTCCACTTAATACTAATGATAGAAATGGATATTCTATTGTGTGATTTAGCAAAGGTGCATAAAGATGTCCTAAAATATGATCAATACAAATTAGAGGTTTTTTTAAGGCAATGGATAGTCCTTTGGCAAAGTTTACACCAACAATTAAAGAGCCAATAAGCCCAGGTTTAGATGTAACTGCTATTAAATCTATTTCAGATATATTTATTTGAGCACTTGTTATGGCTTGTTGGCAAACATACATAATGAATTCTGTATGTAGTCTTGAGGCAATTTCTGGTACTATTCCGTAATATTTTTTGTGTTCTTTTTGACTAAGTTTAATGTTGCTTAAAATTGTTTTGCCATTTTCTACTATAGCTGCACAACAATCATCACATGAGCTTTCTATTCCAAGTACCTTCATTGTTTTCCTCTCTTTGATAAAGGTTTATTAAATTTTTAAATACAAATTCTTTCTTTAACTCTTCTGATTCTTGTTGAAGTATTTTAAGGGTGTTTTTCGACCAAATATGTCCTATTACCTTGACAATTCCTTTTGTTCTAGCTATTTGTTTTGCTCGCTCAAGTGCTTTAATTACAGATTTTTCATTATCTCTATTATCAAGGAATATATCTCTTTGTTCTACTAAAATCCCAATGTTTTTACCAGTTTGTACAGATATGCTGTCTTTAGTAGTGAGACTGTCAAAGAAATATTTATTTTTTTCTTTAAGTTTTATTAACATGATTTTCATAATATTTTCATTTGAGGTAATGAGACTTCCCATATGATTATTCATTATCTTTGCATTTGGATATGCATTGAATGTTGTTTCAATTTTTGTTCGTATAGTAATTTCATCATCATTTATATTGATATGAAATTTTTCTATTGAATTTTTATGCTTTGATTGCATTGGGAAATGAATCATTATAATTTTGTTTTTATTTTGTAGCTTGTTATAAAATTCCATTGATTTTGGTAAAAAGGGAATAATTGAAAAATTAATGTTTAGATTAATTTTTATAAATTCGTCTAACATAAATTCGTCATATCCAACGTCATCAATTATAAGATAAAATTCTGGTTTTGAATTGTTGAGTTTTAATTTTTGTTTTGTTTTTGTTAAATTTTGTCTTTTAAGTTTTGCCAATTTATCTTTTAACTTTAAATTAATGTTATTGTTATTGGATTTTAGATATGCAAAACTAGAAAACAATATACTTATTGACGCAAAAGATGTAATTATGATAAACAATACTTTAATTTTTAACTTATGTTTTTTAATAAAAACATAAATAGTTTGAATATTCATTCTCAGAAATTCTTATTATATATAAATATGTGACTAAGTCAATATTTATTGATAAAGTTCTTCTCTGAGTTTTTTTAGTACTCTTTTTTCGATCTGTCTTACAGTTTCTGAAGATATTCCAAGTTCCGTAGAAATATCTTTTAATGTGCTTTTTTTATCACTATTGTCCAAATTGTATCTTTTCTTGATTATATATCTTTCTTTTTCATTTAGTTTGGTTTCTAGTATGTAGTTTAGATGCTTTAATGTTGAATTTTGTTCAAGAGTACTCTCAGGATTAAAAGAATTATCTTCATAAAGATTTAGTAGCGTGGAGTTTTCTGAGCCTTCAATCTTTTTATCAAGAGAATATTCTTTTTCAAGATAAGGAATAATCTTTACATATTGAGCAGTTGTCAAGTTAAATCTTTCCATTATGTCTTCTTTTTTGGGTGATTTTTCTTCTTCCATTAGATATTTATTTATTTGAAGTATTAAATTTTCTTTTCTGTATGGCACCTTTACGAGTCTTGTTTTTGTATTTAATGCTCTTTGAAGAGATTGTTTAATCCAAAATGAAGCATAAGTTGAAAATTTGGTGTTTTTACTTGGATCATATTTTTCTGCAGCTCTAATTAAACCTAAATTTCCTTCTTGGATTAGATCTTCTATTTTTAATCCTTTGCCCGCATATCTTTTAATTATCTTGAGAACTAAACGTAAGTTGGCATTTATCATTTGGTTTTTTGCTTTTAGACTTCCTAGTTTTATCTGTTTTGCAAGTTCGATTTCTTCTTCGTGAGTTATAAGTCTATGTTCTCTTACAGATTTTAGATATATATTTAAATCTTCATTGCTAAATATATTCACACTACTTCTCCCATCTTTTAAATTTTGTGTATCAACATCCTTCTCCCTTTTTGATGTGATGCAAAAATCATGCCAACTTAGAAAATAATTGATATTTTTATTAAATATTAATTATTTTCTAAGATTATTTGTTGTTTTAATTTGATTGTAGATTACATCAGCAAGTCTAAAACTTTTGGATTTGGCTATTTGTTTTGCTCTTTCTGAATAAATCATGTCTTCAAAAATTTCTTCTGTTTGTCCTCCATTAATTAAATTATTTTCTTTATTTAAAGAATTTTTCATACTCTTGAGCATTTGATTTACAAATATTGCTTCAAATTCTAGAGCAGCTTCATAAAGTTTATTGTCATTTTTGTTTTGATTTATTTCCTCTACTTTTTCTTTTAATATTTTTATTTGATTTTGTGTCTTTATATATTGTGAATTGATTTTATTTATCATATTTATTCCTCTAAAATTAATTCTCCG
This sequence comes from Borrelia hispanica CRI, assembly GCF_000500065.1. Lineage (NCBI taxonomy): Bacteria > Pseudomonadati > Spirochaetota > Spirochaetia > Spirochaetales > Borreliaceae > Borrelia > Borrelia hispanica. The sequence goes on from NZ_AYOU01000121.1 coordinate 295,387, forward strand.
TATAGTTTATAAATTTTATTTGCTCTTTTAATTATTTGTATTAATTCTTTGTTATTAAACTTAGTTGAATTATTTGATATAAATTCATTTAATTTCATCTTTTGTATTTCTATTTTTATCTTTTTATTTGTTTTGTTACTAAATAAGTCTTCTTCATTTTTTTCAATTGAGAATACGAGGGGTCCTATTTCTGCATTTGTGCTTGCCATAATTATTTTATTTTGTTCATTGATTAAAACTTTAGGCATAGTTTCTATTTCTATTTTCTCAATTTTACTTAGTAGTCCAATGTCATCAACTTCAATTTCTATAATATTTCCTGATTTTATATTGTTTTTTATGTTATTTTTTGTTAGATTTTGACTTATTAAATTTATTAGAGAATAATCTTTATTTTTTAAAATTATATTGTAAGTTGTATAGGTCTGATTCTCATGTATTGTTGCTCCATTTAATATGTACCCTGTACCTTTTGATTTATCATTGATTATTATTGGTCCTGATGCAGTTGCTAATAACTTTCCTTGTTTGTCTTTAAATTCTGTTTTTAAAAGTATGCCGTTTGTTAAATCTTTTGAATCTAGCATAGATGCTATGTAAACATTATGATTTGCACCTTTAATCATATTTCCATTTATTTTGATTGCTACACTGACTAATGCGATGTTTTTGATTCCTGTTTTGGTTAGATCTATTTCGTTAATACCAATTTTGTTTAAAATTTGATTTAAAATTTCTTTTTCTTTAATTGAATCTCCTTTATCAGTAAGTCCTGCTACTATTCCAATTCCTGTTAATATTTGTGAATTAGCAGGTTGTATTTCAGAAATATTTTTTATTTTTGTTTGTTCATTTATTTGTTTGTCAGCATTATTTTGATTAGAAAAATTTTTAATTTGATTTTCTTGTGCAAATGAGCTTAAATTTAATATAATTAACATTATCAGTTTTTTCATGATTTTGTTCCTTTGTATGGCAATATAGTTTACCTTTATTTTAATATTATTTCAATTGTTTAATCTTAGGTGTTTTATTTGGTTTTCTTTGTTTATATAAAGTGAAATGAAAATGATACTTTTTATATAAGTATATTATTGTTGCTTTTGTATTTGATTTAGCTTAATTTCTTCATTTTTCATTATATTTTGTAAAACAATATATTTATTTTGATTTAATGAATTTAAACTTAAGGTTTCGTTGTTGCTTGTTGTGTTTATTTGGTATTTAAAGTAAACATTATGTTCGTTTAAATTTTGTCCCGTCTTTAAAGTTGTTTTTGCAAATACAATTGGTTCTATGATGTCTATGTACATATTTATTTTGTTATATTTTTTATAGTCTTCAAATTGTTTTGCATAGTAAATTATGATTTTTTGTATAGGTATATTTTTATATGTTGTTTGGTTTGTTATTTTAAATTTTATATTGATTGCTGATTGATTGTGGATATTGATTTCTGATTCATCAAAACTGAATTGTAATATGTAGATATTTTTATTTTTAAGAGTTTTAGTGATATGACTAATCATAGAATATATTATTTGTTTTTTTTTGAAATGTGGACTTACATAAATTTGTGATAAATTATTTCCATTGCATATTTTTGAATATTCCCTTGAAAAAAAATATACTTTGCTGGGAGACATTTTAAAGCAGGTATCATAAGCTTTTATATATAATAAATTTATTGTGAGTAAGTAAAATATAAACTTACTTTTGAGTGTCGTCACTGTCTCTTTAAGTTGTTAGCGATTCCTAGCATATTGTCTGAAGTATGGATTGCTTTTGAGTTTATTTCATAAGCCCTTTGTGCAACTATCATTGTTACCATCTCTTCTGCGATTGCTACATTTGACATTTCAAGCATTCCTTGTTTAAGTTTACCCATTCCATTGCTTCCTGGAATTCCGGATATTTCCTCTCCCGATCCTATTGTTTCTTTGAATATGTTGTTACCAATTGCATTGAGTCCTGAAGGATTTACAAATCTTGTGATTTCTATTTGTCCAAGCTCAATTGGTTCAAGACCTTCGTTAACTTTTACAGATATGATTCCTTCTTGAGAGATTGCAATAGAGTTTTTGATGTATTCTTCAGGAAATGATATTTCTGGTAACAATATGTATCCTTGGCTTGTTACTAAATTTCCATTTGCATCTATTTTAAATGAACCATCTCTGGTATATCCATAAGTGCCATCTGATAAGAGAACCTTATAAAATCCATCACCTTCAATTGCGACATCAGTATTTAAATTGGTAACTTGTAGATTGCCTTGTTCAAATAATCTGTGTGTTGCTGATACTTTTGTTCCATGTCCAACTTGATTTCCCAGAGGGGTTACTGTGTCTTCAGTTGCAGGTGTTCCTGCTCTTCTTTGTGTTTGGTATATTAAATCTTCAAATTCAGCTCTTATTTTTTTAAATCCGATAGTGTTTACGTTTGAGAGATTATTAGCAATTGTGTCTACATTATATTGTTGTGCTTTCATTCCGCTAGCTGATGTCCAGAGTGCTCTCATCATATATTTACTCCTTTAGAACTTTCCAATTTCGTTGATTAATTTGCCAAGAAGTGCATCTTCAGTTTGTATTGTTTTTTGATTTGCTTCATAAACTCTGTTAACCGTAATCATTGAAACCATTTCATTAATTGCATTTACATTTGAACATTCTAAAACCCCTGATTCAATTTTAGGTCTTAAATTTATAGGAATATTTTTAGCTTTTCCAGATATTTCTGTGCTATACCATAGTGAACTTCCTTGTTTTTTTAAAAATCTTGTTTTTTCAAAATTGACAATTTTTAAATTGTCTAGTAGTTCATAATTTTCCCATGAATTTTCACTTTCACTTACAAGCCTTTTGGGATTGCTTTCGAATGTTGCATTGTGAAATATCTGCCCTTGGTCTGTTATTTTGAAATTATTATCTTTTATGTGTATGTGTCCTTTTTCTCCAATAACAGGGTATCCATCTTTTGTAATAAGTATGCCTTCTCGTCCAAGTGTAAAAGAGCCATTTCTTGTATATCTTTCTCCTTCAGGTGTTTGTACAACAAAAAAGCCTTCTTCGGTTAATGCTAAGTCAAGAGGATTGCCAGTTATCTTTAGTGGTCCTTGTTCAAAGGATGTGTATATTTCGTTTTCTTCAACTCCTGTTCCAAGCTTTCCAACAATAGGTGCTGTTTCTAGATATCCTTTAGGAAATTTATAAAGGCCATCATCATTAGTCCGTCTAATTAGCATTTCAGGAAAAGCTTTTTGAACAGATAAATCTTTTTTATATCCTGTAAGGTCAATATTTGCTAAGTTGTTGGCTATAACTTCTAATCTATGTCTTTGTGCTATCATTCCACTAGCAGCTGTATAAATTCCTCTTACCATATAAATCCTTATTACTTCTTTTTATAATTATAAATATGTTATCATAAAAGTCAATATTTTTAATTTCAAGAATATTTTCTTTTATGATATCTGTTTGTTTTTATTTGGGTATGACCCAAATAAATTGAAATATTAATTTGTTGTTAAATGATTGAGTTTGTATAATTATGTATATAAGGTATCTTTTGCAAAAGATATAAAATAAATGTATAATTCTTTTTTATTATGAGGTGTTTAAAGTATTTTTTTGATGTTAATTTTAGGAGTTTGTATGAGTAGAAATATATTAAAAATTGTTTTTTTATTCTGGTTTGTGTTTTTTTTATTTGCAGAATCTGAGAATAAAGAAAAGGATGGTAGTGAGGTTTTGGGATATTGGGTTGGCTATGATGATAAGACCAATGTTAAAAATTCTGTGATTTATGTTTATAAGTATAATGATAAGGTTTATGGTAGGATTTTAAATGTAATTAAAGATGGCAAAATACATGATATTAATAACCCTTCTGGGTATAAGGTTGTAGGTTTTGAACATTTAAGTACTGAAGGACTTGATTTTATGTGGGGTCTTCAGTATTTTAAATCTTCTGAAAAATGGGATAAGGGTAAAATTATTGATCCTAATAATGGCAAAATTTATAGTTCTGAGATGAGAGTAGATCCAAAAACTGGAAATCTTATTACTAAGGGTAAAGTGTGGATTTTTGGTAGAAGTAAAGTTTGGACACGAGCTAAAGAAGATGAAATTCCTAATTTGGATGTAGATGGGATAGTGCCAAATCCTCCTGTTGTAGAAGAATAAATATTTGATATTAATGGAAAATTTGATGATAGATAAAATGGGATATTATGATAAATTTATCATGAAAGTGCCTAACTTTCCAAAAGAGGGTATACTTTTTTATGATATTACAAATGTTTTGCTTCAAACAGAAGCTTATAAGTCTTTAATGGAAGATGCACATGCCTTTTATTCGTCAAAAAAAATTGATTGCATTGCTGCTATTGAATCAAGAGGGTATTTAATAGGTGCTCCTTTGGCTTTAAAGATGAATTTGCCTCTTTTGTTGATTCGTAAAGGAGGGAAGCTTCCACGTCAAGTCTTACGAGAGGAGTATGAACTTGAGTATGGATTTGGCAGTATTGAAATACATAAGGATGATGTTAAACAACACACAAATATTTTGTTGGTTGATGATATTTTAGCTACTGGAGGTACTCTAAGAGCA